>CAZAQM010000011.1:17369-21022 GCA_964487385.1 uncultured Dethiobacter sp. | reverse complement strand
AAGTTGCCTCTTCCGATCACCTGGAACAGAATCTCGTCCTTTGGAAAGGAGGGCGCAGGATTTCCTCCAGGGAGCTGCGGGAACGACTAGAGGATTTCCGGGCCGATCTGCAAAAACAGTTTGCCCTGCCGCCTCCCAGGGACAATCTGGACGGGAGGCTTTCCCAAACGATTAAAACGCTTCTGGAGAAATGGCGCCGCCAGTAATTGGCTGCCAAATGGCTGCGGCGGCGAAAGGTCCATGGCCATGTCATGGCCATGAAGAAAGGCTTGACGCTCTCCTAGGCATAAGATATAATAGCACAGAAGGAGTTCTCCCAATATAGCAACGGAGGCGATGTTCGTGGGCTTTACGGCACAGGGGTTGGGGGAGGAAGATAGCGCCTGCACGGGACTAAATTTTCTCAGGACGGAAGAGTACGAAGAAAAAACAGATGAAGAAGTTGCCGGGGAAGCCAAAGACGGAAACGACATCGCTCTGGAGTATCTCATCAATAAATACAGAAATTTTGTCAAAGCTAAGGCGCGTTCCTATTTTCTTATCGGCGCAGACCGGGAGGATATTATTCAGGAAGGGATGATCGGCTTATATAAGGCTATCCGGGATTTCAGAGGTGACAAGCTTTCTTCATTTCGGGCCTTTGCCGAGCTTTGTATTACACGTCAGATCATCACGGCCATTAAAACGGCGACGAGGCAGAAGCATATTCCCCTTAATTCCTATGTTTCACTGAATAAGCCCATTTATGATGAAGACTCCGATCGCACCCTGCTGGATATCCTTTCCGGAACCAAAGTGACGGATCCGGAAGAGCTGATGATTAACCGGGAAGAATATTTTGATATCGAATTTAAAATGGGAGAAATTCTCAGCGACCTGGAATGGCGCGTTTTAATGCTTTACCTTGAGGGTAAATCTTACCAGGAAATTTCCACGGAATTGCGCAGACATGTC
Organism: uncultured Dethiobacter sp.; assembly: GCA_964487385.1. Lineage (GTDB taxonomy): Bacteria > Bacillota > Dethiobacteria > DTU022 > UBA8154 > DUNV01. The sequence continues at coordinate 20,068 of CAZAQM010000011.1, read as the reverse complement.
AAGTCTATCGATAACGCGCTGCAAAGGGTAAAGCGTAAGCTGGAACGTTACCTGGAGATCAGGCGGGTGTAGCTCAGTGGCAGAGCCCTGGCTTCCCAAGCCAGTCGTGTGGGTTCGATTCCCATCACCCGCTCCAAATAGTGAAGAAACCCTCATGATCAGATGGGGGTTTTTTCCTTTTAAGCCATGGTTGTTGGCAAAATAATAATGGGGGGCGCAAGAGATGGAAGACTATCTTGAACTGGCGAAGCTTCCTGCCTTGGAAGAAAAGATGACATGCCGTGAGCTGCTGCACGACAGATGCTCCTATTACGGCGCCAAACCTTTTCTTTACGATCCAACCGCCAAAAGCGGCTATTCCTATGATGATTTTCTGGAAAAGGCCAACAAGGTGAGCAATATGCTTTGGAGGCTGGGTATCAGGCCGGGGGACAAGGTGACTATCTTCATGTCCAATTCTCCGCAGTACTTATGGTCCTATTTCGGCATCCTGCAACTGGGTGCGGTAATCATTCCTTTAAATATTCATCTGAAGGCGGAGGAGATCGGTTATATTCTGCGCAATTCAGATAGCAGGGCCCTCTTTGTCTCCGGGGATTGTTTGCCGCAGGCGGAACAGGTGCTGGCGGCCGAAAGCTTGGATCTTGCCCTGCTGGCCTGGGATTTTCCGCCGGACTTTGTGCCGGAAGTTGATTCTGCCGCGCCCATCGATGTTCAATCCCTCCTGGAAAAAGAAGAGGCGGTGCTGCGGCCGGAGATAGAAAATACCATCTTAAAGCCCGATGATGTGGCCCAGATCATGTATACCTCCGGAACGACCGGCAGGCCCAAAGGGGCCATGCTCACCCATCACAATATGATCGTCGATGCCCACTGGATAGTGGGCCGGATGGGGCTGAGGGAAAGGGACCGGGCCATGTGCGTCATGCCCCTGTTCCATATCAACGGGCAGATCGTCACGGTCATGACGCCGCTTTACCATGGCGGCAGCCTGGTCCTGCCGGGGAAGTTCAGCGTGAGGAAGTTTTTTGAGCATATCGAAGACTATGGAGTGACCTATACCGGAACTGTGGCCACGATGCTTTCCATGTTGTTGAATAAAAGGACCGCCGGGGATAAACCGGATGGCAGCAGGCTGAAAATTGTCTTCTGCGGCTCGGCGCCTGTTCCCCGGGAAGTGCAGATAAAATTTGAAAAGACTTTCCGGGTACCGGTTATCGAAGGTTACGGAATGACGGAGACGACATGCCGTTCCACTTTCAACCTGCTGCCGCCGCCGGGAAAGGCCCTTTTCGGGCAGGACGACGGTTACAGGAAGATCGGTTCTGTGGGGCTGCCCCTGGGGAACGAAATGAGGGTCGTGGATGAGGCAGGCCGGCCCCTGGGTCCAAACGAGCGGGGGGAGATCCTCGTCCGCGGGGAAAATGTCATGAAGGGCTATTACAAGAACCCCGAGGCCACGGAAAAAGCTTTCGCGGATGGCTGGTTCCACACCGGAGATATCGGTTACTATGATACGGACGGATATTACTATATCGTCGATCGCCAAACCGATATGATCATCAGGGGCGGAGAGAATATTTATCCCCGGGAGATCGAAGAGGTTCTCTACCGCCACGGGGCGGTAAAGGATGCCGCCTGTGTGGGTGTCCCCGACGAACTTTACGGCGAAGAGGTAGCCGCTTTCGTTGCTTTGAAAGATGGCGGCTATGGCACGGAAGAAGAGCTGATCGCTTTTTGCCGGCAGCACCTGGCGGCCTTTAAGTGTCCCAAAAAAGTACAGATCGTGGAGGAAATTCCCAAAAGTTCCTCGGGGAAACTGCTGCGCAGAATGCTTAGGGGTATGTAGTTTTACATTAACATCATCGCTATGAGGGCTGCCACTTCAGCTCATGGCCATGGCAAGACTTTCGTTTAACAGGGGGGCGGCGAAAAGCCGCCTCTTTTGGGGAGGAAAAATTGTCCGTTCAGAAATTTATTAGTGCCATGCAGGGCGGCGGCCCCGGAAAGCAGATTGCCGCAATTGTGGAAAGGGCGGAGATACCTCCCAGCTATGGCCGGTTGACAGAAGATCTTCCCGCCGAGCTGCAGCGGTATCTTTCCCGGAACCGGATGCGGCTCTACACCCATCAAGCCGAAGTGATCGAAAAGGTGCGTGCCGGCAGCAATGTAGCCCTGGTGACCTCCACTGCGTCGGGAAAGACCCTTGCTTTTACCATTCCCATTTTTGAACAACTTTTAAAAAAGCCGGATTCCACGGCCTTGATCCTTTACCCCATGAAAGCCCTTTCCAACGATCAGCTGAGGGAGATCAAGGAAATGGAGGAAGAGACCTCTATCGATCTGAAGGCTGCAGTTTATGATGGAGATACGCCCAAGGCAGGGCGCAGGTCCATCCGGGAAAATTCCCGTCTGATCCTCAGCAATCCTCATGCCCTGCATTACTATCTCTCGTGGCACAGGTTATGGGCGGGCTTTTTTCGCCGGCTGCGCCTTATCGTCATCGACGAGGCCCATTGGTACCGGGGCATATTCGGCACCAACGTGGCCTTTTTATTGCGCCGTTTACAAAGGATCTTAGGCCATTATCAAAGCGATCCGCAATTTATCATCTCATCGGCCACCATGGCCGATCCACTGGAACACGCCGGGCTTCTGACCGGCAAGCAGTTTGAGCTGGTGGGCAGGGACGGGAGTTC
>CAZAQM010000011.1:0-17359 GCA_964487385.1 uncultured Dethiobacter sp. | reverse complement strand
GGAAAAAAACATATCTGTTTTGGGATACCTCCTTGCGGCCGGAACATTCCCCCCATCTGCAAACGGCAGAGCTGACGGCTGCTTGCGTGCAGCATGGGCTGCAGACTCTCTGCTTTTCCGTCAGCAGGAAGATAGCGGAGCTGACGGCAGCCTGGGCGAACAGAATGGTCGAGGGCAGGGAAATTGTTCCTTACCGGGCGGGCTATCTGCCCGAGGAAAGAAGAGAGCTGGAAAAAAAATTCAAGCAGAAGAAAATCGCCGGCATTATCTCCACGAATGCCCTGGAACTGGGCATCAATATCGGCGGATTGGATGCCGTAGTGCTGGGAGGATACCCGGGAACCATCTCCTCCTTTCACCAGCGTGCCGGCCGTGCCGGCCGTCTGGGCCAGGAAAGCCTCGTCATGCAAATCCTTTTTGACAATCCCCTGGATACCTACCTGCAGGCCCATCCCCATTATCTCTTTGAGGAGCCCAGCGAGCAGGCTATTATTTCCCTGGAGAACAAGAAGATTGTCAAAAATCATATCATGTGTGCCGCGGAAGAACTTCCTCTGGTGAAGGAGGATGCCGAGTGGTTCGGGGAGGAATATGAAAAACTGGTCGGCGAGCTCATCGATGAGCAATCAGTGCGCATCACTTTCAGCCAACGCCTGGCAGGGCGGGTTTCTGCTTCGGCAAAAAAATATTGCTACAATGGCAGCGGTTCCTTCTTCAGGGTCAACCTGAGCGATATAGATGGCAGCGGCTACAAGCTGATCTGCGGCGGAAGGCTCCTGGAGGAGCTGAGCAGAAGGCAGGCCTACTGCGAGGCCCACCCCGGCGCTATCTTTCTGCACCGGGCTGAGCCCTATCAGGTTATCGATTTTGATGAGAGCTCCCAAACAATTCAGCTGAGCCCCTATGGCCGGGATAGATACACGACACCGCTCAAAGAAACGCGGATCGAGATCGATAAAATTTTTCAGACGCGCCGTATTGCCGGGCACACCCTGCACTATGGAAGGGTGGTGGTCGACGAGGAGGTTTATGGTTATACGCTGCGTTCCTTCAGCAGGGCCATGGCAAAAAATATGCTGGAAAAACCTCTTTTGCTGCAGTATTCCACGGAGGCCATCTGGATAAACTTCAGCAAGCTGAAGATCGCCCATCCCCACGCAGGCCTTCATGCAGTGGAACACCTGCTCATCGGCGTGGCGCCTCTGCTGGCCATGTGTGACCGCTGGGATCTGGGCGGGGTTTGTACCGCTGGCCGGGAGCTTTTTCTCTATGATGCTTTTCCCGAGGGTATTGGTATCTCCCGGCGCCTCTTCCAAAATTATGAAACGCTCTCGGCGAAAGCCCTGGAGGTAATCCGGGGATGTTCATGCCGGGAGGGTTGTCCCAAATGCATCATCTCCCCCAGGTGCGGCAACAACAATGAACCCCTGCATAAAAACAGCGCCCGGGCCATACTGGAAAGCCTTGCACAATAATTTTAACTGTTATTGCCGCGGGGATGCAGCCCAAACATCCTTCATTTCCTGCCGGGCTAACTAAGCCCGATTACGGTTATAATAACTCTTAAACAGATGATTTAACCGTAAAAATACAGGAAGGGGATGTTTTTTTGAAAGCCGTTATCATGGCCGGGGGGGAAGGCGCCAGGCTGCGCCCGCTGACCTGTGATCGGCCCAAGCCGATGGTACCCCTCATGGATAGGCCGATCATGGCCTATATCATCGAACTATTGTCCAGACATGGGATCAAAGAACAAGCTGTCACGCTGCAATATCTTCCCGAACAGATCGAGGAATATTTTGGTGACGGTTCATCTTGCGATGTTGCACTCCGCTATTTTCTGGAAGATGAGCCGTTGGGCACGGCTGGCAGCGTAAAAAATGCCTCTTCTTTTTTAGATGAGACATTCCTCGTCATCAGCGGGGATTGCCTGACGGATATGGATCTCAGCGAGGCCATAGCTTTCCACCGGCAAAAAAAAGCTTTTGTGACCATCGTGCTCACCCCGCAGGACAACCCGCTGGAATACGGGGTGGTCATGGTCGATGAACAAGGAAGGATCATACGGTTTTTGGAAAAGCCCAGCTGGGGCGAGGTTTTCAGCGATACGGTAAATACGGGGATATACATCATCGAGCCGGAAGTCCTGGATTACATACCGCCGCAAAAGAAATTTGACTTCAGCAAGGATCTCTTTCCCTTGCTTCTAAAGGAAGGGAAAGCCCTCTTTGGCTGTTCCCTGCAGGGATACTGGTGCGATATCGGCAGCCTGGAACAGTACCGCCAGACCAATTATGATATTCTCGGCAGAAAAGTTGAGGTGGCCCTGCACGCCTGGGAAAAGAAGCCCGGGTTGTGGATTGCCGATGATGTTCAGATCGATCCGGAAGCCACCCTCGTTTCCCCGCTCTATATCGGCAAAGGATGCCATATTGGGCCCGGGGCATATTTGGGCGGTTATACGGCCATTGGTTCCGGCAGCCGCATAGCCGGCAAGGCCTCCATCAAGCGGGGCATCACCTGGTCACAGACGATCGTGGAGGAAAACGCGGCAGTGCGCGGGGGCATTCTGGCCGGGGGGGCCAGGCTGGGCGAGGGTGCGGCCATCTATGAGGGGGCGGTGATCGGGGAAAAAACTTCCGTGGAAAGCAAGGCTATATTGAAACCTGGGGTCAAGCTTTGGCCCTTTAAAAGAGTGGAAAGCGGAGCAATCGTGCATAACAACCTCATTTGGGGCGGGCAGGCCCGGCGTTCCCTCTTTGGCAGCAGCGGCATCGCGGGGGAGATCCATAGCGATCTGGCCCTGGAGAGCACCCTGCGCCTGGGCTCGGCCTTTGCTTTTCTTAGGGGCGGAGAGGCGCCGGTGGCAACCGGCGCAGATTCCTTTGGCCCCTCCCAGCTGCTGAAAAAAGTTTTGGAAGCCGGCCTGATGGCCGGAGGAGCGGAGGTGCTGGATATGGGGACCACCTTTGCGCCTGCCCTGCGCATGTCCATCAATGGGATGAAGGCCAAAGGAGGCGTTTATATTCATTCCTGTTCACGGCATGAGGGGCACTGTGTCATCCTTTTTTTCGATGGCGATGGGCTCCGGCTGGCTCATGGGGATGAACGAAAGCTGGAGCAGATCCATGCGCGGGATGATTTTCCCCGGGCGGCAACAGAAAAGCTGGGAATGGTAAAACAGATCCCGGATTACAACAAGGTTTACGCCGAGGCCCTTCTGGAAAATTTAGCCGTGCAAAGGATCAAGGATTTCCGCTTTTCCCTCCTGCTCGCCTTCCCGGCTCCCCATGTGGGCAATTTTTTAATCCCCCTTTTTCAGGAACTAGAATGCCGTCTGACCGTAGTCCATCTGCCGGGCAAAAAGGAGCCGGTATGCTGGCAGCAGGATGAGCTGGAGCGGCGAAAAAAGGATTTTTCCCGCAGCGTCATCAGGGAAAAAGCTGATCTGGGCTTCTGGATGGCCCCCAGCGGCGAGGAAATGCTCCTTTTCGACAATGAAGGATACGAAATATCAGGGGAGATCTACCAGGCTTTGCTCTCCCTGCTGATTCTCAGGGGGGGAAAGGCCTCCACACTGGTTCAGCCTTTCTTTGCCTCATGGGTTCACGAGGAACTCGCCCGCCAAAATAAGGGGAGGGTCGTGCGCAGCAAGACGCTCCCCCGTCATTTTCAGGAAAAGCTGAAGGAGACCCTGCAAGGCGGGGCTCCCGGCCGGAAAAAATATCGCCCCGCCGACTTTTTGCAGCTGGATGCCATGACGGCCCTCTTTAAGATCCTGGATTGCCTGGCCAGGGAGGAAAAAAGCCTTTCCATCCTGTTAAAGGAAATCCCGGGGATACGCCTGCGGCAAAGGGAAGTGTTCTGTCCCTGGGGGCAAAAGGGGCGGGTGATGAGGCGCCTTGTCCAGGAAGGCCCCGGCAGGGCGGAGCGGATCGAACTATTTGACGGGGTGAAGTTTTTTTACCCCAATGGGTGGGCCCTGGTGCTTCCCGATCCGGAAAAACCTTCTTATCGCATCTACGGGGAGGGTTACACCGAGGAAATTTCCGAATCCTTGACGGGTTTTTTGGTGGAAAAAGTTAAAAATCTGCAGGATGACGCGATCAAATCCGATTCGATCAAGCCGGTATAGTAAACTCTCCACCGCCTTAACTGAATGACGAAAAAGTGCTCAGAGTGACAAAGGTTTTCGTTTATCGTGGCGGGGCAGCGCGGGATATTCTGAGGTTTTGCCCGGAATTATTCCAGGCATCCAGGTAGTTACAAATACCATAATTTATGTTAGAATGGATTAAATCTCAGCTAGAAGGAATTAGCAATAAACTATGGTTCAATTTTATTATCGGGGGAGGGGATAATTATGTCGAAAATAATTACCATTGGTATTACAGCCCTTTTGGTCCTATTAATGCTTGTTTCGGCAATCGGCTGCTGAGCGTTGGTCTAGCATGTCCACAGTTGGTGGACCTAAAGCGCCGGATAATCAGCAGATCCGAGATTGTGTGTTTTGGCAAAGTATAGTATAATAGCAAAAAATTGCTGCAATTAAAGGTTTTATCCAATATATCCCAAGGAGGTTGAAGGAATGCCGGAGGAGTTCAAGCCAGGATGTCAGAGGCCGGAAATCAAAAAGCCAAAGGTGCAGGAGGCAGCCTTGCCAGGTTTGGCGCCAATAAAAGAGGAGGGGAATGTTATGGTTAAGGTAGGCAAAGCGGCGCCCGATTTTACTGCAGCGGCGTTTTATCAGGGCAAATTTGTCAATGTCAGTCTTTCCGAATATATCGGAAAGTGGGTGCTAGTTTGTTTCTATCCCGGTGATTTTACCTTCGTCTGAGCGACGGAAGTTTCAGCAGTTGCTGAAAAATATCAGGAATTTCAGGATCTGGGCGTTGAGGTGCTGACGGTCAGCGTCGATAGTATTTATGTCCATAAAATGTGGAACGAACATGAACTATCCAAGATGATCAATAAGGATATCCCCTTCCCCATGTTATCCGATCAAGACGGCAGCATCGGCAGGCTGTACGGGATTTATGACGAGGATAGCGGTGTGGAGACCCGTGGCAGATTTATCATTGACCCCGATGGCATCATTCAGGGATTTGAGGTCCTTACCCCTCCGGTAGGCAGAAACATCAGCGAATCGGTCCGCCAGATCAAGGCTTTTCAACTAGTGAGAGCATCAGAGGGCACCGAGGCGACCCCTTCCGGCTGGAAGCCCGGCAAAAAAACCCTCAAGCCGAACCCCGATCTCGTGGGGAACGTTTGGAAAGAGTGGAGCGTCAGCGAGGCCTTCGACGAATAAGGTCTTTGCTGCCCTTTAAAACCGCAGCCGATCGGGGAAACCCATACCCCGGTCGGCTTTGATTTACCAACCGCGGGGACGGAGGCTTTGGCTGGTATAGTCTTAGCATTAACGCTGCTTATTATCAGTGAATGGGGAGTTTTTATTGTGTGCACTGTACCCCCTTTGATGGATAGTAGAAACGCATGGTATACTGAAGATTAGAAAGGGGAAGAGATTATGGCAAAGCAGTATAGTGCAGGGACTATGGAACTGACACCGAAAACAGAGATTGACAGCAGGATCGAAAAACTGCAGGGAAAGTTGCAGGAGCAGGGGATCGATGCGGCACTCATCACACAAAATGTGGATCTTTTTTATTTTACGGGCAGCTGCCAGAAGGGGCACTTAATCGTCCCGGCTAAGGGGGAGGCCTGCTATCTGGTCAGCAAAAGCCTGGAAAGGGCCCAAAAGGAAACGCCCCTGGAAAGGGTGGAGTACCAGCAAAGCTTCCGGCAACTACCGGCCAGGGTGCAGGAAATAGCAGGCGCCGTTAAAAAAATTGGCCTAGAGCTGGACGTTTTGCCGGCCGCCCTTTATTTCCGCTACCGGGAGGCCTTTAAGGATTTGGAGATAGCGGATATTTCCTGGGTGATCAGGGAGCTGCGCATGTACAAAAGTCCTTACGAAGTGGGGATCATCAAAAAAGCGGCGGAGATTAGCCGGGAGATGCTAATGGCCGTTCCCCGCTTTCTCAGGGCCGGAAGGAAGGAGATCGAACTGGCGGCAGACCTGGAGCATCTGGCACGCAACTTGGGGCATCAAGGGGCCGTGCGCATGCGCCAGTACAACCAGGAAGTCTTTTATGGCCATCTGATGTCGGGGGCCAACGTCACCTTTTCTTCATTTTTTGATGGGCCGACGGGAGGCCCCGGGCTTTCCCCCGCCTATCCCCAGGGGCCGGGTTGGAAAGTGATGGAAAAGGGCGATATCATCCTCGTGGATTATGTTGCTGTCTATGGTGGCTATTGTGCGGATTGCACCCGTGTTTTCTGCCTGGGAACTCCTGCCCCGGCCCAACAAAGGGCCCACCGGGATGCCTTGCTCATCCATGATGAAGTCATGAGAGCAGCAAGGCCGGGTACCCTCTGTTCTGAACTGGCCAATCTTGCCTTTGGGCTGGCCAGGGAGATGGGATATGAGGAAAACTTCATGGGCTATGGCCGCGAAAAGGCTGGTTTTGTTGGTCACGGGGTAGGGCTCGAGCTGGACGAGCTGCCCGTGCTCACTGCCAAGCAGCACTACCCCATGGCCGAGGGGATGGTTTTTGCCCTGGAGCCCAAAATCCTGTTTCGGGGATCTGCCCTAGCCGGGATCGAAAACACGGTTTATTTTAACGGCCGGCAACTGGAAAGAATCACCAACCACCCCGAAGAAATAATCAGCGTGTGAGAGATTGGAAGGGATAGCGCAATACGGAAAAACATGGTATTATTAATCTCGACCTTTTATACGCATAGCGTTGTTTCTTTCTACATGTGATCCCGGAAGGGTGTTTTCTATGGTAGAAATGCCTCTTTTCTTTTCGTTGCTTTTTTTTGCCTCCTTTGCCTGTTATTTATTTTTTGGGATCTATATTATCCGCGCCAACTCCAGGGCAGCCCTGAACAGGGTATTCCTTGCTCTATGTATTTCCCTCTGTTTTTGGTCCCTGGGTTTTTCCCTGGCCAATTCAGCCCCGGATCTGGAAACCTGCTTCTTTTGGCGAAGATTATCCGCCCTGGGTTGGGGTTCAGTCTACAGCGTGTTGCTGCATTATTTAATACTGCTCACGGCAGGTAATCATAACCGCTTGTACCGCAAGCTCTGTCCCCTTCTCTATCTTCCCGCGGCCATCTCCATCTATGCTTTCTCCCTTTCCCACAAAATAACGGCGACACAGTTTAATTTCGTGCGGACGGATTACGGTTGGGTGAACATGGCGGTGCAAAATGGCTGGACGCTGTTTTTCAATTTTTACTATATCACCTACCTGCTTGCCTGTTTGCTCGTTATCTGGCGTTGGAAACGGGGATCTTCGGATAAAAATATCCATAAGCAGGCCAACATTCTTTTTGCCTCGACCCTCGCTGCCCTCTTGTTGGGCAGCATGACGGATGTGGTTCTCAATGCTTACTTTGCCGGCCCTTTGCCGCAGATGGGCCCCCTCGTCACGCTCATACCGACAGCGGCCATCTATTACTCTATCAGGCGCTATCGCATGATGCAGGTGGCTTCGGAGAATCGGGATGAACTGATATTGGACGAGGAATCCCGGGCCAGATTTCATTACAATTTGTCCAGCGCCTTTTTGGTGGGGGGGCTGCTCAGCTTTTTATCTCTTTTTTTACCCCATATGATCAGCGGCGGGGAAAATCTGCGGTCTACCATTTTGACGGGCATAATATTTTTTGTCCTGGGGTTTGCCATCCTCGTATTTCGCCTGATCAAGGCGGAAAATATGCGGAACACGCTCATATTGATCATAACCCTCATCAGCATCCCCGCCATCACCCTCAGGTTTTTGCAATTTGCCTGCATAACCGTCTGGGTTTTCCCCATTATCTTAATGATCGTGGCCCTCGTCTTCAATACGCGCCTTCCCCTGCTTTTGATCACTGCTACAGCCGTCATTACCCAGATGATAGTTTGGTCCCAGACAACCGATCAAATGATCCAAATGGATGAATTCGACTTTATTATCAGAATCGGCATCTTTATTGTCGCCTTCTGGCTAGGGTCAATCGTTAATTCCATCTATACCAGAAGGCTCAGGGAAACCGTTCACCAGATCGATTTTCAAAAAATAATCTCGGAAATTTCTTTTGATTTTATGAGCATAAACAGAGAAAATTTTGATGAAAAAATCAACAATTTGCTGAACAGGACAGGCTCTATTTTCCATGCTGATCGATCTTACGTTTTCCTGATCGATCTCCTGGGGAAGACGATGACCAATACCCATGAATGGTACAAAGCAGGATCGGAACCCATTGCAGAGCCCATCAAAGATATCCCGCTGGAGGCCTTCCCCTGGTGGATGGAACAGTTGAAAAGTCATAAACTGATCTACATAGAGGATGTGAGTAAGCTATCGGCAGAAGCTGGGGCGGAAAAAGCCCGGCTGACCAGGCAAAATATTAAGTCCACGGTATCGATTCTCATCGAAGACAATGGGGAGATACGGGGATTCATGGGCTTCGATTCCATATCGTCATTTAAGCCATGGCCTGCCTACCAGACAAAGCAGCTAAGCATTCTGGCCAACCTGCTAGCCAATGGCTTACAAAAAATTAAGGTGGAAAAAGAGATCGAATTTATGGCCTTCTATGATCACCTGACGGGCCTGGCCAACCGTACTTTGTTTACGGACAGGCTTACCCAAGCCGTCAACCTGGCCGGCAGAAATGAGAGGTTTATCGCCGTGATCTTTATGGATATTGATAGCTTCAAGACGGTGAATGATATCATCGGACACAGCGGTGGGGACACCATTATTAAAGAGGTCGCCCAAAGTTTGGCGGGTTGCTTGCGGAAAACCGACACTGTCGCCAGGTTCGGCGGGGATGAATTTTTGATTCTGGTCAACAATATTCAGGAAAATAATGATATCATCACGATCGCCGACAAGATTATGGACATCTTTAAAACACCGTTTAATGTGGAAGGGTATGAATTCTTTATTACCAGCAGCGCAGGGATTGCCGTTTATCCGCTGGATGGCGAGGATGCGGAAACACTGATCAAAAATGCCGATATCGCCATGTACAAGGCCAAGTACGGGGGTAAAAACCAGTATGCCCTCTGCACCGCGGAGATGAAGGAGGAAGTCAAGAAAAATATGGTGCTCTCCAACAACCTCTACCGGGCCTTGGAGCGGAATGAGCTGATGGTCTATTATCAGCCGCAGATCAGGCTGCAAACGGGCCAGGTCGCCGGGCTGGAAGCCCTGCTGCGCTGGAAACATTCTGCAATGGGCATAATACCACCGGGTGTCTTTATCCCGCTGGCCGAAAAGAACGGGCTGATCAACAGTATCGGCGAGTGGGTGTTGAGGACGGCCATCAGCCAAAATAAAGAGTGGCAGGACAAGGGGCTGGCACGCCTGCGCGTGGCTGTTAACCTTTCCATCATCCAATTCAATAACCCCCATATCGTCGATATTATTGCCAGGATTCTTCGGGAAACGGACCTGAAACCGGAATATCTGGAACTGGAGATAACCGAGGGCATCGCCATTAAAGAGGTGCATTATACAACGAATATCCTTAACAGGCTGAAAGAGCTTGGGGTTAGCATTTCTATCGATGATTTCGGCACGGAATATTCTTCCCTCAGCCGCATAAAAATGCTGCCCATCGATCGAATTAAGATCGATATGCAGTTTGTGCAGGGGATCGAAAACAGCGTCAAAGATCAGGCTATCACCAAGGTGATCATCACCCTGGCCAAGAGCCTGGGACTTGATGTTCTGGCGGAAGGCGTGGAAACGGCGCCGCAGCTGGAATTTCTTAACCAGAAAATGTGCGATGAGGTACAGGGCTATTACTTTTATAAGCCCATGCCGGCCAAAGAGGTGGAAAAACTGCTGCGATCCGCCGCCGGCGGAAAACTTAGCCCCGGTTGAGTTGGCTGGGATGCTGCTGCGCATTAGCCTTATTGCTCTTGAATGCTATGGGACACCTGTTCGCATTGGTTGACAACGTTTTTTTGCTATGCTACAATGTTTCAGTGTGTCTTTAACCGCTCGGGCCGGGTTCTGCAAATCCCCCCAGGGTGCCCTGTCCGGCGAGTCTACGGCGAGAGAGGCGAGTTAATTTATGTACGCGATTTTTGAAACCGGCGGTAAGCAGTACAAGGTTGCCGAAGGCGAAAATTGTACGGTGGAAAAGCTGCAAGGCGAAGCAAGTTCCGAGGTGATCTTCGAAAAAGTGCTCCTCATCCAGGATGGGGACGATGTAAGCGTTGGCACCCCCTACTTGGAAGGGGCGAAAATATCCGGCCGGATTCTTTCCCACGGCAAAGGGAAAAAGATCATTGTTTTTAAATACAAGTCCAAAAAGAATTACCGCAAAAAGCAGGGCCACCGGCAGCCCTTTACTCTCGTTAAAATCGAAAAGATTCTACCCGAAGAAGTGTAATGATCCGGGTGAAAGTAAAACGGGATGGGGGCGGCAATCCCATCCTGGTAGAGATCAGGGGGCATGCGCTTTTTGCCCCGCAGGGATCCGATATCGTTTGTGCAGCTGTTTCCGTTCTTGCACAATCGATCGTCTATGCCATGGAGGATCTACTGGATCTCTACCCCCCGGTAAAGGCTGAAAAGGGCTATTTTTGTCTTTGCCGGCCGGCACTGCTCGAGGCAAAGAAGAGGGACGGTTTTTTCCTCCTCTTTGAAACGATGCTCGTCGGCCTCAGGGAAACTGCCAGGACTTATCCTCAATATATTTCCATGGAACAAGCAGAATAGGTAATGAAAGGAGGAGAAAAAATGCGCAAACTAGATTTGCAATTATTTGCTCATAAAAAAGGGGTGGGGAGCTCCAGGAACGGCCGTGACAGCAATGCCAAGAAACTGGGAGTTAAAAAATATGGGGGACAGCTTGTAAGCCCCGGAAGCATTATTGTCCGCCAGCGCGGCACCAGGGTGCACCCAGGGCTTAATGTGGGCAGGGGAAAAGACGATACCCTTTTTGCGGTCGCCGCCGGTACCGTTGTCTTCGAGCGCTTGGGAAAAACCAAAAAACAAGTCAGCGTTTATCCATTGGCTTAAAACCCGGGGGAGCCCGGGATTTTTTTTAGATAGAGCGTGATAATTTGTCTTTTATCGACCAGGTAAAAATTTTCGTCAGGGGGGGGCGGGGCGGCAGCGGTGCTGCATCGTTCCGCAGAGAAAAATATGTGCCCCACGGGGGACCCGATGGCGGCAGCGGCGGCAGTGGAGGGGATGTCATTCTCGTAGCCTCGCCCCATAAAAATACGCTCATACATCTTAGCTACCGGCCTCATCTCAGGGCGGATGGCGGAGAACATGGGCAGGGAAGCAACAAGAATGGCGGCAGGGGCAGGTCCCTGGAGGTCGAGGTGCCGGTGGGAACAGTGATCAAGGATGAAAGCGGAACCCAACTGGGCGATCTGCAAAGATCCGGCGCCAGAGCTGTCGTCGCCCGGGGCGGCCGGGGCGGCCGGGGCAACAGTTGCTTTGCCACCTCCAGGTACAGGGCGCCCAATTTCGCAGAAAAGGGGGAACCCGGAGAGGAACGGACGCTGCTGCTGGAACTAAAGCTGCTGGCCGATATCGGACTTGTCGGTTTTCCCAATGCAGGTAAATCAACTTTTTTATCCCATGTTTCCGCTGCTCGGCCTAAAATAGCCGATTATCCCTTCACAACCCTTGTTCCCCAGCTGGGGGTCGTTTATTTGGGTGAGGAGCGTTCATTTACCGTGGCAGATCTGCCGGGTATCATCGAGGGGGCCCACCAGGGAGCGGGTCTTGGGCACCGGTTTTTGAAACATATCGAGCGCAGCCGAATATTGTTATATATTTTAGATATGGCGGCTACGGAGGAAAGGGATCCTTTGGAGGATTACCGGCTGCTAAAAGAGGAACTGATCAGCTACCACGAGGAGCTGGCCGGCAAACCGATCATTATTGCCGCAAATAAGATGGACCTGCCGGGAGCAGCGGAAAATTTGCAGCGTTTTCGTCAAAAAGCGCCTGGCCTGGGGCTTTACCCCATCTCCGGGGTTACGGGGGAGGGCATCAATATTCTGCTGGAAGCCCTCTATGGCAGGCTGCAAGAGGGGCTTCCAGAAAAAGAAGAGGAAGAGGCGACGGAGACAGGTCTCTTTTACCTGCCCCCGCTGCCGGAAGTTGGCCTCTCTGTGCAAAGAAATGAAAATATTTTTCATGTTCAGGGCGATCAGGTGGTAAAAGCCATTGCCAGGGCCGATCTGCACAGCGAAGAAGGGCTGCGCCGCTTCCAGGAGCTCATACGGCGCCTGGGGGTGGAAAACGAGCTGCTGAAGGCCGGCATCCAGGAAGGCGATACGGTCAGGATCGGCGAGCTGGAATTCCTCTATTTCCCATGACAAAATACTGATAAGGACAAGAATTCGATGAGCTTTCTACTTCCCAAAGACGGCGACGGGCTATCTATCGGTATCATGGGCGGGACCTTTGATCCTGTACACATTGGGCACCTGGTCACCGCGGAGGAGGCCCGCCAACAATTTAAGCTGGATTTTGTTATCTTCATGCCCACGGGTAACCCGCCGCATAAGGATAAGGACAAGGTTACAGAGGCAGAGCATCGTTACCTGATGACGCTGCTGGCAGTGGTGGACAACCCCTATTTTGCTGTTTCCCGCATGGAGATAGACAGCGAGGATACGACATATACCATCGATACGGTTCGGCATTTTAGCAAATTGTACGATTCACAATTGAAATTGTATTTTATAACCGGCGCCGATGCAATCCTGGATATTACGGCCTGGAAAGATTATGAGGCCTTGCTGAGCTCCTGCGAGTTTATTGCCGCCTCCCGCCCGGGTTATTCCTTCAGCAGGTTAAAGGAGATTTTAGGCGATGCTTTTCCGGAAGTGTTAAAACATGTCCACCTGCTGGAGATACCGGCAATGGCTATCTCTTCGACCTTCCTGCGCAAAAGGGTTGCCGAGGGCAGGACGATCCGCTATCTGACTCCCGAAACTGTCGAACAGTATATCTACAAAAACAGGTTGTATGTGCGCTGAGATGTCGATGGGCGCTTGACTTCAGATCATCTAAGTGATATGATAATAAAAAAATAATTTGGTAATTGAATGGGGGAAGAGTTGCTTTTAGTCGTTCTTCCAGACAAAAATTATTGATGCATTTTTACTCTTGTGTGGGGGTCTAAGGGCCGATGTGGTATTTCATGAAGATCTGCAGTCCCTTCTCCATGTTACCCGCCGGCATTTCAGGAGGTGAGGTTTCGCATAAATTTTCCTTTTGCACCACATAATATGCGCAAGAACAATCCGTAAATGCCGGGAAGCGAGGTGACAATTTTGGCTAAAACTCTTTATGTTGGAAATATTTCCTGGGGAACCACGGAAGACGAACTGAAGGATACCTTTGAGCAATTCGGAGAGGTCGTTGGTTGCCGTATTATTACGGAAAGGGCTACCGGACGTTCCAGGGGATATGGGTTCGTGGAGGTAAATGATGAGGATTTCGAAAATATGATCGAAAAGATGAACGGCGCAGAGGTTGGCGGGCGCCGCTTGGTAGTTAATGAGGCAAAACCCAGAGAATAATAAAAAAAGGCAACCTAAGGTTGCCTTTTTTTGTTTGAGCTGAAGGAATATTTTCTTTTTTGTCAAATTAAAAAGGAAATGAGACTTTCTATGCAGCACCACGATGAAATTCGCAAAAGATTCAGCGGAAAATTGCTTGCCCATACGAAAGGTGTGGAAAAAACAGCTCGTCGCCTGGCAGCTTTTTATGGGGCTGATGAAGAAAAGGCTGCTCTTGCAGCTCTCCTGCATGATTATGGTAAAACATATGCCGTGGATGATCTTAGGCGGGTTGCCCTGGCCCATGATATTACCGATGAATTTTCCCTGCAGGAGCCGGCCCTGCTCCACGGGCCCGTCGGCTCCTGGCTGCTGGAGCACGAACTGGGGATTGATGATGACGAGATACTCCATGCCGTAAAGGTGCACACCACCGGGGCGGCCGGCATGACCCTGTTTTCCGGCATTATTTATCTGGCCGACTATATCGAACCGGGAAGGGCTTTCCCCGGTGTGGACCGGATCCGCGAGCTGGCCTGCAAGGATCTGCACAGGGCCTTGCTCGCTGCTGTAGATCTGACGATATGCTCCGTGCTGGAAAAGCAAGGTATTATCCATCCCGGCTCGATCTCTTTTCGCAATTGGCTGATCACTGTCTTGAGAAAGAAAGAAGGGCAGGAGTTGTCACTTTAATGAAATTGTTCAAGGTGTGGAACTGGAGCAGATCCAGGAAGGCAGTCAGGCAAAGGAACCGCGTTGTTTTTTTGATTACCCTTGTTCTTTTTCTGGGCAGCATCTTCCTGGGGATGCGCTTTCTCAGTTCCTTTCAGGATCTGCAAAATTCGGAACCCTGGGCGAAAGCCCTGAGGGATAACCCCAATGATGAAGGGACTAATTACCTTCTTTACGGCATCGAAGAAACTGCAGACGAAAAGCTCATCGAAGAGATCTTCTTCGTCAATGTAAAAGCGCCCAATGATGCGCCGCATCTGGTTTTTATCCCCGGAAACATGCTTTTATACCGCCTTGACAGTAAGGAAATAAAAGAAGACACTTCAGGGGAGATTACCGCGGAAGAAAACGGCCTGACCTCCTATTATACGCCTGCCAACTTTTATCAGGACGGTGGCTCGCAGTTGCTGATCGATCAGCTATCCTCTTTTTTGGGTGTGCCCATTCACCATTTCCTGGAGCTCCGTTACGAAGGAATCCCGGCTTTGATCGACGCACGGGGGGGTATCCCTTATAAAGGCTATGTTTTAGAGGGAAAGGACTACCTGGAATACTTTTTGCACGGCGGAGGGGATGAAGATGTTCTTAGCAGGGCACTGGGCAGGACAAGATCCATAGGGGATCTGGTCGAATTTGCCGCCCAAAAAAAGGGCGTCTGGTCAACCCCGCGCCTGCTGAAAAAAGTGGCGCCCTACCTGAATACCGATCTTTCCTGGAAAGAGTTAAAGGAATTTTATCCCCTGCTGGAAGTTCTTTCCGCCCCGGAAACTTTAGTGATTCAGCTGCCGGGGGATTTGAGGGAGAAAAACGGGGAAACTTTTTTTGAACCCAATTATGAGCAGATAGCCTTTCTCATGGAAAATCTTGGAGAAGGTTTTATTCTTCCCCGGGATCTGATCACCGTTGAAGTTCTAAATGGATGTGGCACCCAGGGTGTGGCGGGCAAGATGGCCGATCTGCTCCGCAGCAAGGGTTTTCGCATCGACGGGGAAAATGTTGGTAATGCCGATAATTTTGATTACGGGCGCACCCAGGTTATCTCCCGCCTGGAGGATACCGTTGCTGCCAAGCAAGTTGCCGAGGCGGCCGGTGGGGTTGAACTCATCAAGGAGCCTATCGTGAACCATCCGGTCATGGTCACCGTTATTATTGGCAAAGATTTTACCTTTTAATGCCAGCGAAAGGGGGGATGTTTGATCTTATCGACAAAAGATTTTGCCCTGGAGGCAGTCCGCCTTTTAAACGAAAAGAAGGCACAGGAAATTGTGCTTCTGGAAATGGGCAAGCTTACACTTATCGCAGATTATTTTCTGATCTGCAGCGGCAGCTCGCGGATTCAAACCCAAGCCCTCTCTGTTCATCTGAAAGAAAATCTTTTGGATAGCGAGCACTCACTGTTGCGCCAGGAGGGTTATCAGGAAGGCAACTGGATCCTGCTGGACTATGGGGGGTTGGTCGTGCATATCTTCCTTCCCGAGGAGCGTTCTTTTTACAACCTGGAACGCCTTTGGGGAGGGGCGCAAAAGATCGAGCCCGGTCTCTTGCTGTCACTGCCTGATCAACAGAGCGAAGAAGCCCTGAAATGGAGGGAAGACTTATAAAATGGGGGATCCTAGGCAGGAACAGCATCAAAAAGAAGCGGCGGGGAAAATAGCTGCAGCAAAAAAGGTGATTGCCTTAACCGGGGCCGGAATTTCGGTGGCCAGTGGAATTATGCCCTTCCGGGGAAAAGGCGGGCTTTGGGAGAAATATGATCCGGCAGAGGTAGCGGAGATCAATCGTTTTTTAAAGCATCCGGCCAAGTCGTGGGCAGTCCTCAGGGAGATCCAGGAGCTCGTGGAGAGAGCCCGCCCCAATCAGGCCCATTATTCCCTGGCAAGGATGGAGGCCATGGGGTTTCTTTCCAGCATCATCACACAGAACGTCGACGGCCTGCATCAGGAAGCGGGAAACAAGGTGGTCATCGAGTTTCACGGCAATACCCGCCGTCTGGTTTGTATGGAATGCCGGGCCCTTTATCCATCAACAGAAATTTCCCTCGATACGTTGCCGCCCTATTGCCCTGCCTGCGGAGGCTTGCTTAAACCCGATGCCGTGTTTTTTGGCGAATCCATTCCCACGGCTGCTTTGCTGCAGGCCCGTGTCGATGTACAGCAATGCGAGGCGGTGCTTGTCGTGGGCACTTCCGGTATGGTGGAACCGGCAGCCAGCCTGCCATCAATGGCCAAAAGCAACGGGGC
The DNA here is from genome assembly GCA_964487385.1 of uncultured Dethiobacter sp. Lineage (GTDB taxonomy): Bacteria > Bacillota > Dethiobacteria > DTU022 > UBA8154 > DUNV01. The sequence goes on along the minus strand of CAZAQM010000011.1, from coordinate 778 downwards.
TTTTATCATCGAGATTAACCCGGAGCCAACTGTTTTGACTTCTTCCCTGGCAGATATATTTTTAAAGGGAAAGTCGGAGGAGATTCTTCCCCGGCTGGCCGACGAGCTAAGCATCATTAAAGGGGAGTAAAAAGTGAAAATTTCCAGCCGGTTTCTTGTCTGCAGGTTGGACCTGTGCTAAGATAACTGTACAAAAGTATCTAAGCCGGGTCTTTTTAAGTTTTCTCCGCGATAAAAAAGGAAATAATAAGGGCAGGAAATGAAATTTTCTGCTTGAAAACTTTGTTGCTATGAAAGTCCTTTATACATTGCCATTAAAATCCTTTGCGGCTATCATTGCTATGAAAGCTAACATTCCAGTCAATAGAGGGAGGGATGGCTACATGGAAAAAAAAGTTCGTTTGACGCAGATGTCTTCCAGCGCAGGGTGAGCGGCCAAACTAGGTCCGGGGGACCTGGCCGGGATTATGTCGTTTCTGCCGGTTCAAAAGGATGATAATCTGCTCGTGGGCATGGATACACCCGATGATGCGGCTGCCTATCGGCTGACGGATGAACTGGTTCTGATACAAACCGTTGATTTTTTCCCGCCCGTCGTGGACGATCCCTACTACTACGGGCAAATTGCTGCTGCTAATGCACTGAGCGATGTTTACGCCATGGGCGGTAAGCCCCTGACGGCGATGAATATAGTTTGTTTTCCTTGTAAGCTCCTGGGGACGGATATGCTCGTGGAAATACTGAAGGGCGGGGCGGACAAAGTTATCGAGGCGGGTGC
>CAZAQM010000010.1:0-21066 GCA_964487385.1 uncultured Dethiobacter sp. | reverse complement strand
GGACAATTACCAAATACCGCAAAGAAATGAATATTCCACCCTCTTTCAAGAGGCGGCGGGTTTAATCATGCAAAAGCAAGCAAGCTTACTTAAAAAAAAGAAACGGCAGATTTCCGGCGGTAAAGCTTTGCCGCCCGGGGATAAATGGGTCTAAAAAGGGCCAGATGGGACTTTTTCAGACCCATTTATTGTTGTATAATAAATGAAGGATCGGAGTTGAGGATGCAAGGAGCGTGGCGGAGCTGATGCTGTTGGGATTGGAAAAAGATTCTTTAAACCTGATCGTTCCCGAGCTTGCGGAACTCCTCGTCAAACGTTATCAACTCCTCAGAAAAATATATTATTCCGCCCCCATAGGTCGCCGTCCACTGGCGGCCTATTTTCAATTGGGGGAGAAAATTTTGCGCAAAGAGGTCGATCTCCTGCGGGAGCAGGGGCTGCTCACCGTGGAACAGCGGGGCATCTCCCTGACTCCCGCCGGAAAAGCACTCGTCACGGCTATTACGCCTTATTTAAAGTCATTGCTCGGTTTGACCTCGCTGGAAGAAAAGCTTCTCAAAGTCCTAAAGGTGGGCAGGGTTCTGGTAGTTCCGGGGCATCTGGAAAATGATGAGGTCGTTCTTTGGGAGATGGGCAGGGCAGCTGCCAAAATTTTGCGGGAATACCTCAGGCCGGAGATGATCCTGGCCGTTTCCGGAGGGACCTCCTGCGCGGCTGTTGCCGATATGCTTTCTGCAGGGCCGGCGCCGCCGGGAATCGAGGTGGTTCCGGCCAGGGGCGGACTGGGGGAGGTGGTCGATTATCAGGCTAATATTATAGCCGCCAGGGTGGCGCAAAAGCTCAATGCGCGCTACCGCCTGCTTCATCTTCCCGATTCCTTGGGGGAAGAAGCACTGCAGATCGTCATGAAGGATCAAAACATAAAAAAAATCCTGGCAATGATCAATTCAGCCGAAGTTTTGCTCCACGGAATCGGCATTGCGGATGAGATGGCCCGCTGCAGGAATGCAACTCCCGAAGAGATGGGCAGATTGGTAAACAAAGGGGCTGTGGGGGAAGTATTCGGACTTTTTTTTGACGCAAAGGGGGAAATTGTCGGCAGCATTCCCGGGCTGGGGCTTTACCTGGATAACTTGAACAAACATGCCCGTCACGTTATCGTCGTTGCCGGAGGCCGCAGGAAGGCCGAGGCTATTATGGCCATTGCCGGGAACCATCCCCGCGATCTGCTGGTTCTGGATGAGGGAGCGGCCAGGAGGATCCTGGAGATTGCCGGAAATAGTGAGATTGATACAACCCTCGATGAATAAGCATGGTTGAATCGGTAAATCTAGGTTTAATAAAATGAATTTCATGAAAAGCATAATAAAAGGGGGAATAGTAAGTTATGGCAGTTAAGGTAGGGATTAATGGTTTTGGCAGGGTGGCAAAGGCCTGTTTGAGGGCTTCGCTGCAGCATCCGCAAGTAGAGGTCGTAGCAGTGAACAGCGTCCGCGATCCCAAGCTGCTGGCCCACCTGCTCAAGTATGATACCGTCTATGGCACCCTGGACGCTGCTGTGGAGGCCAAAGGCCAAAGCCTGTTCATCGACGGCCGGGAGATCAAGATCCTGGCGCAAAGGGATCCGGCCCTGCTCAATTGGACAGATGTTGGCGCAGAGGTCGTCCTGGAAGCCACCGGCGCCTTTAACCAGCGTGAAAAAGCGGAGATTCACCTGAGCGGGGGCGCAAAGCGCGTCGTCATCACCGCACCCGTCAAGGGAGACGGACTGACCATCGTCATGGGGGTCAACGAGGGCGATTACGATCCCGCCAAGCATTACGTCGTTTCCAATGCTTCCTGCACGACCAACTGCCTGGCCGTTGTAGCCAAGGTCCTGCACGAGAAAATGGGGATTAAGCGTGCCCTGATGACGACGATTCACGCCTATACAAACGATCAAAGGATCCTGGATATTACCCATAGCGATTTCCGCCGGGCCAGGGCCGGGGCTGTCTCGATGATTCCTACCACCACGGGTGCGGCGCGCAACGTGGGCCTGGTGCTGCCCGCCCTGCAGGGGCGTATTAACGGCACGGCCGTGCGCGTGCCGACGTTTACTGTTTCCCTGGTCGATCTCGTGGCGGAATTGGAAAAAAGCGTTACGGCAGAAGAGATCAATGCCGCCTTTACAGAGGCTGCCGATGGTGAACTGAAGGGCTTCCTGGGTATTACCTTTGAACCCCTGGTTTCTATTGACTTTAAGGCTAATAATTGCTCCGGCGTGGTCGATGGACTTTCCACCATGGTCTTGGAGGATAGGATGGTCAAAGTGCTGGCCTGGTATGATAATGAATGGGGATATTGCGTCAGGGTGTTGGATTTAGCTGCCTATATAGCCGGTAAAGGCCTCTAGAAGCCATTGCCTGCCGATCTCAACTAAGGAGTGGTATGATACCTTGTCCAAGCTGACTGTTAAGGATGTTTCTGTGGAAGATAAGAGGATCTTTTTACGGGCGGATTTTAACGTTCCTCTTTCCCCGGGCGGGGAAGTGCTGGATGATTTCAAGATTCGTGCCTCCCTGCCGACCATTGACTATCTTTTGGAAAAGGGCGCCCGCCTGATCCTGGCCTCCCACCTGGGGCGGCCCAAGGGGAAGGTGGTGGAGGAGCTGCGCATGGCACCGGTGGCCCGGCGGCTTTCCCGGCTTTTGGGGCGGGAAGTAATCGCCGCCCGGGAAGTAGTGGGCCCGGAAGTTGAAAAAGCTGTTGGCAGCCTTCTCCCCGGGGGTGTGCTTCTTCTGGAAAATCTTCGTTTTGAACCCGGTGAAGAGAAAAACGATGCCGATTTGGCCAGGGCTTTTTCCCGCCTGGCGGATCTTTTTGTCAACGATGCTTTTGGCACAGCCCACAGGGCCCATGCTTCCAACTGCGGAATTTCCGATTTTTTACCGGCGGTTGCAGGTTTGCTGATGGAAAAAGAGCTTATCTACCTCACAAAAAGCCGGGGAAACCCCTCCCGGCCGATGACCGCCATTTTGGGTGGGAAAAAGGTTGCCGATAAAATCGGTGTAATTCGCTTTTTTTTGGAGCAAGCCGATTACCTCCTTCTTGGAGGGGCCATGGCCAACACATTTTTGCGTGCCCAGGGCTTTTTTATGGGCAGTTCCCTTTATGAAGAGGATAAGCTGGGTGTGGCAGAGGAAATTTTGCATGAATCTGCCGGCAAAAAGGCCAAAATAATTATTCCCGTGGATGTGATCGTTGCGGAAGACCTGCGTGCCGGTGCAGCCTTTAAAGCAGCCGGGGCGGATCAGATCCCCGAGGGCTGGAGTGCCGTCGATCTGGGCCCGGAAACGATCAAGCTCTTTAAGGAGACCATTGCCGCTTCCAAAACGGTCATCTGGAACGGGCCCCTGGGTGCTTACGAGTTTCCGCCATTTAACAAGGGGACGGAGGAAATCGCCGTTGCAGTAGCCCACGCTGATCTTCAGTCTATTGTCGGCGGGGGGGATATCGTCGCTGCCCTGCGGGATCTGGGGCTGGCTGGCAAGTTTACCCATCTTTCTACCGGAGGCGGCGCCGTTTTAAAATACTGGGAGGGGAAAGTTCTTCCCGGGCTGGAGGTTCTGCGGGAAAAAAGCGGAGTAATGAGTTAATACGGGGGGATTGCTGAAGATGAGAAGAGTTCCCATGGTCATTGCCAACTGGAAAATGTATAAGACTTTAGCGGAGGCACTGGAGTTCCTTGGGCATTTCCCCGCAGAGGTGGAAAATGTCCATAACGTTGAGGTGATCATCTGTCCCTCCTTTATTTCCCTGGCGGACTTTGCCCGTACCATGGCAGGGACTTCCATGACCCTTGGCGCCCAAAATATGCACTGGGAAAAGGAGGGCGCCTATACCGGGGAAGTATCGCCTGCCATGCTGCATGGGCTGGGAGTAAAGTACGTCATTATCGGTCATTCCGAGCGAAGAAGCATCTTTGGGGAAAGCGATCAGATCGTGCGCAAAAAAGTGGAGGCTGCTTTTGCCCATGATCTTTTTCCCATCCTTTGCCTGGGGGAAAATGCGGACCAATTCAACAGCGGGCAGACCCGGGAGGTCCTGAAAAGACAGCTCTTTATGGCCCTGGAAAAGATCGATCCCGGTAAGGATCTGATGCCGAGGCTGGTGGTGGCTTACGAACCTGTCTGGGCCATTGGGACGGGGACCCCGGCTACAGGCCGGACGGCCTCCCAGGTGGCCGGGTATCTGCGGGGGCTGCTCAGGGAGCTCTGGGGGGAAGTTGCAGACAGCGTGCGCATATTGTACGGAGGAAGCGTGAACCCCGGCAATATCCTGGAATTTGTCGGGAAGCCCGATGTGGACGGTGCCCTAATCGGCGGGAGCAGTCTGCAGGCAGGGTCCTTGGGCGAAATGGCCCGGGCAGTTTCCGCTGAAAGGAGAGGGTAGGGATTGCCCGGCCGGGGAAAGAGCTTGTTGATGTTGATCATTATGGATGGTTGGGGGCTCCGGGAGGGCAATGGCGGAAACGCCATCAGGCTGGCCCGTACCCCCAATATGGATTATTATAGCCGCACTTTTCCCTTTACCCGCCTTGCTGCTAGCGGTGAGGCGGTAGGGCTGCCCGGAGAACAGATGGGCAATTCCGAGGTCGGGCATTTAAACCTGGGTGCCGGAAGAATTGTTTACCAGGATATACTGCGCATTGGCAGGGCTATTGAGGATGGGAGCTTCTTTAGCAACAGCGTCCTGCTCCAGGCGATGGAGGAGGTCAGGCTAAGAGGATCGTCACTGCATCTGATGGGCCTTCTTTCCGATGGGGGGGTGCACAGCCACAATACTCATCTCTATGCCCTGTTAAAGATGGCCAAAGCCTGCGGGGTACATAATGTTTTTGTCCATGCCATACTGGACGGGAGGGATACTCCCCCGTCCAGTGCAGTTGTTTATCTTGACCAGTTGGAGCGGGAGATCCTGCGCCTGGGAATAGGCAGGGTGGCCGGCATTGCGGGGCGATATTGGTCCATGGACCGGGACCGCCGCTGGGACAGGACGGAAAAGGCTTACTTTGCCTGTACCGAAGGGCGGGGCCGGCGGGCAGCCACCAGCCGGGAGGCCATCGAGGAGGCTTATGGGCGAGGCGAAACTGACGAGTTTGTTTTGCCGACGGTGATTGCGGATTCGTTTGGCAATCCCCTTGCCACGATAAAAACCGCCGATGTATTGCTCTTCTTTAATTTCCGCGCCGACAGGGCTCGCCAGATCAGCAAAGCCTTTCTGGAAAGGGAATTTTTGGAGTTTGATCGGGGCAGGCTGCCTCCTTTCCCCTCCTACGCCTCCATGACGGAATACGATGCGCATTTCCATGTACCGGTCGTATTTCCCCCCGAATACCTGACGGATACTCTGGGAGAGGTGGTGGCCGCTGCAGGACTCAGACAGCTGCGCATTGCGGAAACGGAAAAATATGCTCATGTCACTTATTTTTTCAGCGGCGGGGTAGAGAAAATATTTCCCGGCGAAGAAAGAATCCTGGTCCCCTCGCCGAATGTGGCCACCTACGATCTCCAGCCCGAGATGAGCGCCCCGGAGCTGACGAGGGAAATGCTCAAGGTTTTGGATGCTGAGCAGGCCGATTTTATTGTGCTAAACTTTGCCAATGCAGATATGGTCGGGCATACCGGCAAGCTGAAGGAAACTATTCAGGCAGTGGAAACGGTGGATTATCAGGTGGGTATGCTCGTGGAGGAGATGCGCCGCAGAAAGGGCGCCGTTCTCATTACCTCTGATCACGGCAATGCCGAAAAGATGATGGACGGGGATGGCACCCCCCATACGGCGCACACCAATAACGATACCCCTTTGGTTCTTATTACACCTGGCGGGGATTACCGCTTGCCAGAGAGGGGCAAGCTCAGCGATGTGGCGCCGACCATATTAAGGCTGCTGAACATTCCCATACCCGCAAAAATGAGCGGGATATCTTTAATTTAAAATGGAGGTGTGGAAAATGAGTACATTTATTCATGCTATTCACGGAAGGGAAGTGCTTGATTCCAGGGCCAACCCCACCGTAGAGGTCGATGTGATCCTCGATTGCGGGGCGATTGGCCGGGCCGGCATTCCCTCTGGGGCTTCCACGGGGACCTTCGAGGCCGTCGAACTGAGGGATAAAGATAAAAAGCGCTATCTGGGCAAGGGTGTTTTAACTGCCGTGCAAAATGTCAACGAAAAGATTGCCCCGGTGCTCAAGGGGAAGGATGCCCTGGAACAGGGGGAGATCGATGCCCTCATGCTAGAGCTGGACGGATCGGATAACAAGGGCCGCCTGGGCGCCAACGCCATCCTGGGCGTTTCCCTGGCCGCGGCCCGGGCGGCGGCCAACGCCTTGGGGCTGCCCCTTTACCGCTATTTTGGAGGCATAAATGCCTGCCTCTTGCCCGTACCGATGATGAATATCCTTAACGGCGGCCAACATGCGGATAATAACGTGGATATACAGGAATTCATGATCCTTCCCGTGGGGGCGCAAAATTTCCGTGAGGCGCTGCGCATGGGCGCAGAGGTATACCACTCGCTGAAAAAAGTTTTGCATGAGATGGGCCTATCAACGGGAGTGGGCGATGAAGGCGGGTTTGCCCCCAACTTAACTTCCAACGAGGATTCCCTGCAGCTGATCGTAAGAGCCATCGAAGCCGCGGGCTATGAACCGGGCAGCGAGGTTTCGCTAGCTCTCGATGTGGCAGCCACGGAACTCTTTGAAGGAGGAAAATACCACCTGCGGGGCGAGGGCCTGGAGATGAGCTCGGAAAAATTGGTGGACTATTACGTAAAAATGGTAGAGAAATACCCCATCGTTTCTATCGAGGACGGACTGGCGGAGGAAGACTGGGAGGGATGGCAACTGCTGACCCAGGCCCTGGGGGAGAAGATTAACCTCGTGGGGGACGATCTCTTCGTGACCAATCCCCGGCGTCTGGAGAGGGGGATCGAGGAAGGGGTGGCCAATTCCATTCTCATCAAGATGAACCAGATTGGAACGATTTCGGAGACACTGCAAACGATGCAAATGGCCTTCCAAAGGGGCTATAGCTGCGTTGTTTCCCATCGCTCCGGGGAAACAGAGGATACGGCTCTGGCCGACCTGGCGGTGGCTTTAAACTGTGGATTTGTCAAAACCGGCGCACCGGCCCGGGCCGAAAGGGTCGCCAAGTATAACCGCTTGCTGCGCATCGAGGAAGGCCTTGGCAAGGCCGCCCGTTTCCCGGGGAGGTCTTTCTTCAACTAGGAATTATGGTTGCCCCAGGGCTGGGATCGTGTGCGGCAGGAGCAAAAAGGCTGCCGGTTTGCTTGCCAGCCCCCTTTTCTTATGATAAAATAAGCATGGCATTTTAGCCTGGTTTTAAAAGGAAAGGGGTGGCCGTTTGTGAGGCTGGCACTGATTATTATCTACATTGTTGTTTGCCTGGGTTTGATCGCCACTGTGCTGCTGCAGTCTGGCCGGAGCGCAGGGCTTTCGGGTGCGATCGCCGGTGGCGCCCAGACTCTTTTTGGCAAGAAAAAGGGTATGGATGATCTACTAGGCCGGATTTCCACAGGGTTGGCGATTACTTTTATGGTTATGGCCATCGTGCTGACGATACTGGCCAGGTAAAACATTATCCAACTCCTTGGTATAAGGAAACAGAGGAAGGGGGAATTTCCTGAAAAAATCAAAGCTGCCGGTATGTTTAGAGAGAAGGAGTATTTAGAAAAAGGAGGAGGTAAAAGATGGGTCTCAGTTCTTTAGCACCGATTGCGGGTATTATCGGTATTATTTTCGGGATAATACTCTGGGTGAGAATTAACAAAGCGGATCCCGGCACCAAACAGATGCAGGAAATTGCTGCCGCCATCCATGAAGGGGCGATGGCTTTCCTCAACAGGGAATATCGGACTTTAGCCATTTTTGCAATAGTTCTCTTTTTCGTTTTAGGTTTCCTGATCAACTGGATGACGGCTATCTGCTTTCTTGTCGGGGCATGTTTTTCCGCCACAGCCGGCTATGCCGGGATGAAGGTTTCCACCAGCGCTAACGTGCGCACAGCCAGCATGGCGCGCAAAGGGATCAATGAAGCTCTCATGGTGGCTTTTTCCAGCGGTTCCGTTATGGGCATGATGGTGGCAGGTATCGGCCTTCTGGGCCTTGGTATATTATATCTTATTTTTGGCGATCCTACCATCGTTAATGGTTACGCCCTGGGGGCCAGCTCAATTGCCCTGTTTGCCCGTGTCGGAGGCGGTATTTATACCAAGGCCGCCGATGTTGGGTCTGACCTCGTGGGAAAGGTTGAAGCCGGCATTCCCGAAGACGATCCCCGCAATGCCGGGGTTATCGCCGACAACGTGGGGGATAACGTGGGCGATGTGGCCGGCATGGGCGCCGACCTCTTTGAATCCTATGTAGGGTCGATCATCGCCACCATGACGGTGGGCATGCTGCTGACCAAGGGCGATGGCAATATGGGTTGGATTATTCTGCCCCTGGTGGTAGCCTCCATTGGGATTATTTCTTCCGTAATCGGTTTCTTTTTTGTCCGTGCCAAGGAAGGGGTACGCCTGGGGGCTGCCCTGGACCGTGCCACTACCGTTGCAGCAATCATCGTTATTATCGCCGCTTACTTTGTGACCATAAATATGATCGGTTCTGCCGGGCCGTTCTTTGCTATTATCGCCGGACTTTTGGCTGGCGTGATCATCGGCAGATTGACGGACTACTATACTTCCTATAGTTTTGCTCCCACCCAGAATATTGCCAAGGCCTCACAAACCGGGAGCGCAACCAACATCATCAGCGGGCTGGCGCTGGGTATGACCAGCACAACCCTGCCACTTATTGTTATTATGATTGCTATCGTCGTGGCTTACTTATCGGCGGACGTTTATGGCATTGCCATCGCTGCTGTGGGAATGCTTTCCACGGTAGCCACTACTGTTTCCGTGGATGCCTACGGCCCTGTGGCGGACAACGCCGGCGGGATTGCCGAGATGTCCAAACTGGATCCCCATGTCAGGGAGATTACCGACGAGCTGGATTCTGTGGGGAATACCACTGCCGCTATCGGCAAAGGTTTTGCCATCGGTTCGGCTGCTCTGACAGCTCTTGCCCTCTTCACTGCCTATACCCAGGCAGCGGCGATCGATATTATCAATATTACAAACCCCTACGTCGTCGTAGGCCTTTTTATCGGCGGCACAGTGATTTTCTTCTGCAGCGCCAGAACGATGGATGCTGTGGGGAAGGCAGCTTTTGACCTGATCGAGGAGATCCGCCGCCAGTTTAGGGAAATTCCGGGCATCATGGAAGGGAAAGCGCGGCCCGAGTATGCCCGCTGCGTGGATATCAGCACCGCTGCCGCCCTGAAGCAGATGATCGTGCCGGGGCTGGCTGCCGTGATCGTGCCCATTCTCGTGGGCCTGTTTCTCGGTAAAGAGGCCTTGGGCGGAGTTCTTGCCGGGGCGACGGTGACAGGTGTTCTGATGGCAATCTTTATGGCTAACTCCGGGGGTGCCTGGGATAACGCCAAAAAGTGGATCGAAACGGGACAGATGGGCGGCAAGGGCAGCGATGCCCACAAGGCGGCCGTCGTTGGAGATACGGTGGGGGATCCCTTCAAGGATACTTCCGGCCCCTCCATCAATATTTTGATCAAGTTGATGAGCATCGTGGCATTGGTTTTTGCCCCGATCTTCTTCTAAAATCCAGGCCGGCATCTTCCATAATGTAGAAAAGACCGTCTTTCCTAACTGGTAAATTGAGACGGTCTTTTTATTTGCCAAAATTCGCGGGTATCCTACCTGTCGCCTGGGGCTTCCTGCCTTTTAATTCGGGAAATAATCGGGTATAATAGGTTAGAGGAGTGATTCAGGCAAAAATGGACAGGCAATTATTATTAGGAAAAGGTTGGAGATTAGTTTTAACATGAGAATTAAGGAAAAAAAGGTTTTAAATTTAATGTTTCGGGAAGATTACCGCCCGCTTACTTTTGAGGGGCTGCAAAGGGCCCTCGATGTGACAGGTGATCGGGATATTCATGCCCTTTATGTCATGCTGGAAAAACTGGAGAAAGACGGCTCTGTGGTCAAGACTGTTCAGGGCCGCTATAGCCCTCTTCAGGGTATCGGACTCCTGCTGGGGAAAATTCAGGCACATTTTCAGGGTTATGCCTTTTTAATCCCGGAGGCGCTGGGGGTAAAGGATGTTTTCATCCCCCCGGATAAAATGGGCGGTGCCATGCATAACGATCGGGTAATCGTGCGCATATCAGATTCCAGGGGCCGCCGTCGGGAAGGAAAGGTGATGCGCGTTTTGCACCGCCATAACCGCCAGGTAGTGGGGACCTTTGCCAGCAATAAAAGCGGAGGTTCGGTAATTCCCGATGATCGGCATCTTCCCAAAAAGATACAAATTCCCGGGGGGAAAAGTTTGGCTGTACGCAGCGGCGATAAAGTTTTAGTCCAGATTACCCGCTGGCCGGATGTTTCGGGCAACCCCCCCCAGGGAAGGATCGTAGAGGTATTTGGGGCCGTGGATAGCCCCGGGGTGGATATTACCTCTATACAACGAAAATATGGTATCCCCACAGCATTTTCTGCCAAGGTTCTAAAGGAGGCAAAAACCCTGGAGGGGAGGCAAATTGGCAACTCCTCAGCCGAAGAAGAGGAGCGCTGGGATCTGACCGGCCTCTCTACGGTGACCATAGACGGCGAAGATGCCAAGGATCTGGATGATGCTCTCTCCCTGGAGAAAACCGAGGGCGGTTTCAGGCTGGGGGTGCATATTGCCGATGTCAGTCATTACGTGAGGGCAGGCAGCGCCCTGGACAGGGAAGCAGCTCAAAGGGCCAACAGCGTCTACCTCCCGGATCGGGTCATTCCCATGTTGCCCCCACAGCTTTCCAATGGGATATGCAGTTTGAATCCCGGGGAGCTGCGCCAAACGATCAGCGTTTTAATTGATATTGATAGTGAGGGTGGCTGGCAGGATTATACTTTTTCGACCAGCCTTATCTCCGTGGATAAACGGATGACTTATGATGAGGTAAACGGCATTTTGGAGGGGGACGGGGAGCTCAGGCGCAAATATGCTGTCTTTACAGAAACATTTGAGGAGATGGCAGGGCTGGCAGCACTGCTTAAAAAACGCAGAAAATACCGGGGTGCTCTCGATTTTAACTTTCCTGAGGCCAAAATTATTTTGGATGAAAAGGGGAAACCGCTGGAGATCAAAGTAAGGCGGGAGGGTCCCGCTGAATCCATTATCGAGGAATTCATGCTTCTTTGCAATGAGATCATCGCTATCCATTTTGAGGAATTAAAAATACCTTTTATCTTTCGCGTGCATGAACAACCGAAAGGGGATAAGCTTTTGGCACTGAAAAATTTTTTAAGGCTTATGGATATCTCCCCGGCAAACGAACAAAAGCTGAGCTCTCCCAAGGATTTACAGCAGGTCATGGAAAAGGTAAAAGGGACGCCGATGGAATCCATCGTTAACTTTGTCATGTTGCGCTCCATGCCCCAGGCAGTCTACAGCGACAAGCCCCTTGGCCATTTTGGCCTTTCCACCCGCCACTATACACACTTTACCGCTCCTATCCGCCGCTATCCGGACCTGATGATTCATCGCATCCTGCGCCTCAGCCTGAACAAGAAGCTAACAGCAGCGGAGACGCGCAAGTTTGCCTCCATTCTTCCCAAGCTCGTTCAGCATTGTTCCGAACAGGAACGGGTGGCCATGGAAGCAGAAAGGGAATGCATGGATCTGAAAAAGGTGGAATTTATGGAGAACCGGCTCGGGGAGGAATATGAAGGCGTCATCAGCGGTGTTACTTCCTTCGGCTTTTTTGTGGAACTGCCCAATACGGTTGAAGGGCTTATTCGCCTAACGAGCCTGCAGGATGATTCCTATTTTTATGATGAAAAAAGTTATTCGCTGATTGGGGAAAGGACAGCAAAAAAATACAGCTTGGGGGATACCGTCAGGGTGCAGGTGGAACGGGTGGATAAAGAGATGCGCACCGTCTATTTTGCCCTGCCTTGAGATGCCTTTTTACCTTGAATTCTTCATGGGTTCATGGGGGAACCATAGTTGTAAATAATGTAAAATGATGGTATACTATTATTGAGCAGTAGTAAAACCCTACCATGGAACAAGCTAGGCCGGAGGTAGGGTTAACTTTTCCGTAATAACCTGTTAAAACGGGGAGAGACCAATACCCATGGAAAAAAACAAAGGGATCAGGGTTCTGGCCCAGAACCGCAAGGCCAGGCATGAGTATTTCATCGAAGAAACCTATGAGGCCGGTATCGTCCTGCAGGGGAGCGAGGTAAAGTCGGTGCGGGCTGCCCGGGCCAACTTGAAGGATAGCTATGCACGTGTTGTCAACGGAGAATTAATGTTGTATAATATGCATATCAGTCCTTATGATTTTGCCAGCAGTTTTAATCATGATCCCCTGCGCACGAGGAAGCTTCTCATGCACCGGCGGGAGATCAATAAGCTGGCAGGTTATGTGCAGGAAAAAGGCTATGCCCTCATCCCTCTGAACACCTATCTGAAAAAGGGCAAAGTTAAGATAGAGCTGGCACTGGCCAGGGGCAAGAAAAAATATGACAAGCGGCATGATATTGCCGAGAAGGATGCAAAAAGGGAGATGGAAAGGGCCTTTAAGGACAAACAGGCATACAGGTAGTTAAAATATGGGGGTGAAATGGTTTCGACGGGGGTAGGAGAGGCAGAAGAAGCGAGTCCAGGACCATGGCCTGGTAAAAACATGGAACGGCTATAACTGCCAAACAAGACTTAGCACTCGCTGCTTAGATAAAGCGGCGCGCCCCTCTTTTCCGTGCTTGCCGGAAAAGAAGCGGGTGTCATAAAAGCAGGCTACCCGCAGCGGAGGCCGTTCCTCCTTTGCGACGGGGAATCTAATAGGGGCTAGCGCTGGGATATCCGGCCCAGGTGTAATTCCAGTGCGAAACAAAACCGGGGCTACGCTCGTAGATGCTTCTGTGGCTATACTTCCGGACGCGGGTTCGACTCCCGCCACCTCCACCAACCTAACTTTGCCTTATTATAATTGATTAAGCGGTTCCTTATTTTGAAATTCATTAGGGCAATAAGGAATAACGATGGATCTTACATTCGAATGGGATGACGAAAAGTCGAAAATAAACTATAAGAAACACGGTGTTACTTTTGAAGAAGCAAAAACCATTTTTAATGACCAATTTGCCATTACAATTCCTGATCCTGAACATTCACTTTCTGAAGAGCGTTTTCTAAATATTGGTTTATCCTCAAACAATAAGATATTAGTAGTTTGGTATACCGAACGGGGAGAAAGCATCCGGATAATCGGGTGTCGTAAGGCGACCAACACAGAACGAATGATATACGAGGGAAATCATTATTAAGTGTGGTGGTTTATTATTATGAAAAAAGAATATGATTTTGCCGATGGTGTCAGAGGCAAGCATTATCAGGCCTACCGCAAAGGTCATACAGTACGTGTTCGAAAAAAAGATGGTGCTGAAACAGTTCAATACTTTACTAATGAAGATGGCGCCATTATGTTAGACCCGGATCTCAAAGCTTATTTCCCTGATGCTGACGCTGTAAACCGTGCTTTGCGTACCCTGATAAAAAAATCTTGAACGATTAATTATAAAGGTTTTAAAGTTTAAGCGATATCCTTTAAGCATTAACGTGGATACAAACTGATATGCCCCACCTCCACCATGCATTATCCCTAGTATTAATAATTACTTTATCCTCGCTGGTTCGGATGAAGCAGTTTGCTGATCCGGACTATTATTTTAATATACAGGTGCCTAACTGATGTGATTATTGCCGTACTGAAACGCGTTTAGTGAAAAAGGGGAGATAACCCATGTTTTATAAAATTGTGAATGCGGCGGGAAATAACCGGTCGGTTCATAATAGGGAGGTTCCCAAAACCCCTGTATTGATGAAATCAAAGCATCGTGTTCAAAAACATGGTGAAGTTTTTACGCCGCAATGGGTGATCGATAAGATGATTGCCATTCCTGGGATCAAGGAAAAGGGCGAAGATGTTTTTGCGACTTTTCTCGAACCAAGTGCCGGCGAGGGGGCTTTCCTGCTCGCTATCGAAGAGATGAAACTGCGATTTGTAACGGATAATTACAGCAAAGATACCTGGGGTCGGTATGCGCTTTGGGCGCTGTCGAGCATTTACGGTATTGAGCTTTTGGAAGACAATTTGGCAGCGGCCAGGCAAAATATGCTTGGGCTGTTTGCGGATTATTATGAGGCGGTGTATGGCCTCCCGCCATCCCAAAAGTCGGATCTATATAAATCAGCCCGGACAATTATCCGGGCGAATGTTGTGCAGGGGGATACCCTCACGCACAAGAACCGCCTCGGTGACTATATCACCTTTAATCATTGGAAGCGAGTTCCCGATACGCTTTTCAAGGTGCAGCGGATACCCTTTACTTACTCTTCTCTCCTCACAGATGATGAACATGAAAACCGCGGCACACAGATGAGTTTGTTCGAAACGGGTGAACAGCTCAGTATTTTAACGATGATCGATAGCGACAGAGAGGACCCCTTGCTGTACCGCTACGCAGTTGTGGATATTGAACAGGTTTGGAGGGAAGAGAGGGAGAATGTCTGATAAATTTAAATTTGATGTTGTGATTGGCAACCCTCCTTATCAGGAAGAGGTGAAAAATACAAGCGACAAACCCATTTATCATTTATTCCTTGATGAGGCATATAAGATAGCGAAAAGGGTTAGTTTTATTACGCCTGCACGTTTCTTGTTTAATGCAGGTAAAACACCAAAAGCGTGGAATCAAAAAATGCTCGAAGATAAGCATTTGAAAGTAGAGTATTTTGAGCAAGATAGTTCTAAGGTTTTTGGAAATACAAATATTATCGGTGGAGTTGTTGTTACCTATCGTGACTCCGATACGATTTTTGGGGCAATTGGAACTTTTACAGCTTTCCCGGAGTTAAATAGAATTCTCAGAAAGGTAGAAAAAACGAATAGTGGAAGTTTTAGCAATATCGTATTTGGGCAAAATATCTATCAGTACACTGAAAAATTGCATGAAGATTATCCAAATGCTGAAGGTTTGTTGAGCAAGGGGCATAAGTATGATGTTACATCTAATGCTTTTGACAGATTGGATTTAATTTTTTTTGATAAGAAGCAAGATGATGGAAATTCACACATCCAAATGTTAGGCTTGCAAAACAACAAGCGTGTTTATAAATGGGTTCGTAGTGAATACATCTCTAATCATATAAGTCTATCAAAATATAAAGTTTTCGTTGCCGCTTCTAATGGCGCTTCTGGAACACTCCGCGATGTTGCCGCCAGGATTATTAGCACTCCGTTATTAGGCATCCCTTTTGTAGGTACCACGCAAACGTTTTTAACAGTCGGATCATTCGATACTAAGGAAGAGGCGAATGCGGCGTTGAAATATGTTCGTTCCAAGTTTGCCCGAGCGCTGTTGGGGGTCCTAAAAGTCACGCAGCACAATACTTCCGAAAAGTGGAAATATGTCCCCCTGCAAGACTTCACCGCAGCTTCCGACATCGACTGGTCGCAGCCAATCCGAAAAATCGATCAGCAACTGTATAAAAAATATGGTCTCGATCAAACCGAGATCGATTTTATCGAATCACACGTAAAGGAGATGGAGTAATGGTTAGTCCGCGGATTAAAACAATAGATCAGACCAGCCCTGCCATTTATGCTTACACCACTCCAAATGATACGTCAAAAAAGGGCTGGGTCAAGATCGGCTATACAGATCGCGATGCTATGACGCGCATCAGGGAGCAGACGCAAACTTCTGCTACAAAGTATAAATTGCTCTGGTCGCATGATGCAAGGTTTGATGGCGGAGAATACTTTACAGATAATGACTTTCATTGGTATTTGATGCAATGCGGTATTGAACGGGTCAAATTTCAGCACTCGGGCAGGCTGTCAGAGTGGTTTATTTTCGGCGAAGGGAAAGAGAAGCGAGCTGAAGAACTGTTTAAGAAATTCGTATTCCAGGATTACAGTATGATTCAAACTCCCGCCCGGGGGACGCAGTACCAGCTTCGGGAGGAGCAAGCCGATGCTGTTGAACGTACACTTGCTTATCTGAAATCAGGGAAGGAGCCGGCAGACTTTCTCTGGAATGCGAAGCCGCGTTTTGGGAAGACCCTTGCCACTTATGATTTTGTTCGCAAGGGCGCTTTTAGTCATGTTCTGATCGTCACCAATCGTCCGGCAATTGCCAATTCCTGGTATGATGATTTTGTGAAATTCATCAAATGGCAGGAGTCCGATATGCTTTTTATCTCTGAAACCGATTCCCTCAAAAATTCGGGCGCATTATCACGAAAAAAGTATATGGAGATTCTATCGCACTCTAATAATTTGGATAATCTCAAACAGATAGCTTTTGTGAGTCTGCAGGATTTGAAGGGATCGATTTTTTTTGGCGGCGATATTGAGAAACTCGAATGGGTGGCCGGAACAAAATGGGATCTGCTCGTTGTCGATGAGGCCCATGAAGGGGTGGACACATCAAAAACCGACTGGGCTTTTTCAAGAATAATGCGGAATTTTACACTATATATGTCCGGAACTCCCTTTAAGGCTATTGCAAGCAGCAAATTCAGCGCGGAGCAGATATACAACTGGTCCTATGCCGACGAACAGGAAAAAAAGAGGAACTGGGACTACAATAAGGGCAGCAATCCTTATGAGCCGCTGCCCCAGCTCAATATGTTTACATTCCAGCTCTCCGCGATGATTGAGGAGAAGCTTCGGGAAGGCCAGACCATAGGGGAAACTAATTATGATTTTGCCTTTGATCTCAATGAGTTTTTCTCAGTCGAAGAAGGTAAAACAACCTTCAAACACGAGAAGGATGTAAAGAAGTGGTTGGAAAGACTGACAAAAAACGAGAAGTATCCCTTTTCGACTCCTGCCCTGCGCAGGGAGCTGAAGCATACCTTCTGGCTCCTCGACAGGGTTGCCAGTGCAAAGGCTTTGGCGAAGCTGCTCAGTGATGATGCGGCGTTTATGCACCACAAGATAATAATCGCTGCCGGTGACGGCAGAGATCTCACCGAGGAATCGGAGGATTTCGTCGCAAATGAAAAGAGCCTCGATAAGGTGCGTAAAGCCATCGCCGAAAACGAATATACGATCACGATCAGCGTTGGGCAGCTTACCACCGGCGTGACCATACCCGCATGGACAGCAGTGATGATGCTGAGCAACGTCTCCAGTCCGGCCCTGTATATGCAGGCCGCCTTCCGCTCGCAGAACCCTTACCACTACGAGAAAAACGGCAAATACTACAAAAAAGAAAACGCCTATATTTTCGATTTCGCCCCTGACCGCACACTGGTGATGTTCGATGACTTTGCCAACAAGCTGGTTGGTGATGGCAGCGTTAGCGATAAGGATCGCCCGGAGAATATCAAAAGGCTGCTCAATTTCTTTCCTGTTATCGGTGAGGATGAACATGGCGCCATGGTGCCTTTGGACGCAACACAGGTGCTTACAATTCCCAGAACCATATTGGCGGCAGAGGTGGTAAGGCGCGGCTTTATGAGTAACTTGTTATTTGCCAATATATCGGGGATTTTCGCTTTGCCAAAAGAGATTGTCGACGGTATTTTGAGCGAACTCCCGGTCGAAAAGCAAGGGAAAAAGGATACTTCCACAACCGCTATTGATTTGACAGGAATAGAGGTTGACGAAGACAGCAACCTGGTGGTGTCGCCTGAGACTGTGATAAACAAACAAAACGAGCTCTTTGGTGACAAAGTGTATGATACCTCGCCGGTAACAAATGCCATTGAGCAGTACATGACGGATCTTCCGGCAAAATCACCCGTTCCGCAGAATGTCACCGCCAAGATTATTAAGGTTGCCATGGATCTGGCGAAACCGATCATCGTGGACACGGTCAAGATCGGTTTCGGGCTGACAAATGTGCAAGCGGATAAAATTGAAAAAAAGCTCAAGGATGCCATTACAGAAAAAATAACGAAGGTCGAAAACGATAATTACCGGAAACAGTTTGAGGTCAAGCAGAAGGCTAACGATGAAATCGAGGTCGCAGAAAGATTACTCAAAGAAGATGAACTTGAGCGGGCTGTTGAAGAGATAAAAACTAAGCAGCGGGCGGAATTTGACAACTTGCAAGCTGAATTTACAAAAAACCTTAACGACACGATCAGAGAAACCATAGAAGAACAGAAAACCATTCAGGTTGAGGAACAAGCGAGGATCAAGGCAGAGAGAAATAAGAATGCGAAGGAAGAAGAAATTCGTGGCCATCTTCGTGGATTCGCCCGGACAATTCCCAGCTTTCTGATGGCTTATGGGGACCGGGATACAAGGCTCAGCAACTTTGACATCTATACCCCGGATGAAGTATTTCTTGAGGTGACCGGCATCACGGAGGAGCAGTTCAGATTTCTGCGGGATGGCGGGTCATATCTTGATGAAAAGAGCGGTGAAGAAAAATATTTTAGCGGAGGGCTTTTTAACGAAATAGTTTTTGATGAGGCGATACAGGAATTCTTGAATATCCGGGAAAGGCTGGCAGATTATTTTGACGAGTCCCATGAAGAGGATGTTTTTAACTACATTCCTCCGCAGGAAACCAATCAGATTTACACGCCGAAACAAGTGGCAAAGATGATGGTCCAAAAATTGGAAGATGAAGATCCGCATATATTTGGAGATCCCGACAAGACCTTTATCGATTTATTTATGAAGTCCGGACTTTATATTACAGAGCTGGTAAAACGCCTGTTCAACAATCCGGTAATGAAAGAGAAGATACCCGATAATGATGAACGATTAAAGCACATCCTGGAAAAACAACTGTATGGGCTGGCACCCAGCGATATTATCTATCACATTGCCACGAACTATATTTTCAGTTTTGATACGGAAAACAGAATCAGCCGCAAGCACTTCAGGAGCGTCGATACCCGGCCTGCTGTCAAAGAGGGGAAACTCGATGAATTATTGGCTGCAACATTCGATGATTTGAAATAAAATAATGACCAACCGCGGGGACGGAGGGAAAGCGCCGGTCAAAGCCGGCAATAGGTAAGTGGTGAAAGTCCACCACATGGTAATGATTAGCGACCAGCCATGGCCCCGAGTCATGCGTCGGCTACCCGCGAGGGGGCGGCGAAGCGTTGACAGGGGGCGTGCAGGCCGGGCTATTGAGCTCCGAAATCACCACAATCGAATCGCCGACCTAGTCCCCCGGAGGGAAGGCAACACACTGCACCGCACTATCGCGAGCGATGTAGTGGATTCGCGGAGTCAGAGAACCAAGGCATGTACGCAAACCTACTGCACGGAAACCGGGAGAGCCCACGTGTGACCGTCTGCTATCCACAGGCGGTCCGGCCGGGGAAGGCGAATGCCGCAATCCCGGCACGCACGCACCTGGGCAGTCGGACGGAGGCATACTAGCAATGAAGCAGACGAACAAATGTGCACAACCACAAAAAGGCCAACCACAGGCGGAGTCTACCAAGCGAAGGCCTCCGAACAAGGGGAACCCTGAACAGCCGACCGTGAGCGATACACAGCGACCGCCCTCAGCGTTGAACGGACTAGACAGGGTACGGGAAGCAGCCAGACGGGACACAACAACCCAATTCACCAACCTGATGCACCACATCACTACCGAACTGCTCCGCGAAGCCTACCATAAACTAAACCCTAGGGCAGCATCCGGAGTAGACACAATCACATGGACAGACTACGGCGAGGGACTGGAAGAACGCCTGGAAACACTGCACGAAGAGATACAAAGCGGTAAATACCGGGCACTTCCCAGCAAAAGAATATATATTCCCAAACCAGACGGACGCAAGCGTCCCATAGGCATAGCAGCCATAGAAGACAAAATAGTACAACAAGCACTGGCCTGGGTACTATCCGTCATCTACGAAACAGACTTCAAAGGCTTCAGCTACGGCTTCCGGCCAGGCCGGAGCCCGCATAACGCCCTTGACGCCGTCCATGTAGCCATCACGCAACGCAAAGTGAACTGGGTACTCGATGCGGACATCCGCAGCTTCTTTGACACACTTGACCACGAATGGCTTATGAAATTTGTGGAACACCGCATCAGGGATCCAAGGGTACTACGACTATTACGCAAATTCCTGCGTGCCGGAGTATCCGAGGACGGAGAGTGGTCGAAAACCGTGGTGGGGACACCACAAGGTGCAGTAATATCGCCATTACTGGCCAATATCTACCTGCACTACGTATTAGACCTATGGGTGGACTGGTGGCGCAAACATCGGGCACGCGGAGAAGTATACATCATCCGCTACGCCGACGATTACGTCATGGGATTTCAATTCCAAGCAGATGCACAACAACTACTGGAAGAACTAGGCGAACGACTGGCCAAGTTTAAACTGGAACTACACGAAGACAAAACCCGGCTCATTGAGTTTGGGCGTTTCGCCGCAGAAAACCGTAGTAAACGGGGGCAGGGCAAACCTGAAACCTTCGACTTCCTGGGATTTACCCACATCTGCTCCAAAAAGTACAGCAACGGCAAATTCACGGTACGTCGCAAGACCATAGCCAAGCGGGCAAGAACGAAAATCAAGGCCATCCGGCAGCACCTCAAGCGTAACCGGCACTGGCCGGTGCCAGTAACAGGGAAGTGGCTAAGGGCGGTATTTCGGGGCCACATGAACTACTATGGGGTACCCGGCAACCGCAGAGCTACTGATGCCTTCCGGACGGAATTGGCCAAAGCCTGGCTGAGCGCCTTACGCTACCGAAGTCAGAAGGGCCAAAGCCTTACATGGTCGAAATTTAAGCAATGGTTCTCCAAGTGGATACCGACAGCCCGTACTGTACACCCATACCCAAATGAGCGCCTCCGCGTCTGACCCAAGTTAGGAGCCCAGTGCGGTAATCCCGCACGCTGGGATCTGTACGGGGGGTGCCGGGTAACCGGTATCCCTACCGTGAC
>CAZAQM010000009.1:0-21166 GCA_964487385.1 uncultured Dethiobacter sp. | reverse complement strand
TCTTTCGCATCTGGTCCTCCCAATTGGAAAATCGGCTTAATTTCCATTATTTAAATAGCAGCCTAATGCTTTGCTGCATCGAGGTGGAATTCATCGGCTATTTTGAAGAGTATTTTTTTCTCTATTCTGGAAACGTAGGAACGCGAAATACCCAGTTCCCCGGCCACTTCACGCTGCGTGCAGCGTTTCTTTCCTTCCAGACCATAACGCATCATGAGCACTTTTCTTTCCCGGGCGTTCAGTTTCTTGATAATCCTTTTTAATTTTTCATCCAAAAGGACCATCTCCACCCGGTCCAGTACCTCATCCGCTGCGCTGCCCAGCACATCTATCCAGCAGACCTCATTACCGTCTTTGTCAACGCCAATAGCCTCATGAAGAGAGACCTCCTGCTTATTCTTTTTCCGGGCCCTTATATGCATGAGAATTTCATTTTCCACGCATTTTGCCGCATAAGTGGCCAGACGGGCCCCTTTGGCTATATTAAAGGTATTGATTGCCTTGATGAGCCCTATCGTACCGATAGAGATTAAATCTTCCTTGTCGTCGCCGGTATTATCGAATTTTTTAACCACGTGGGCAACCAGCCGCAAGTTTCTCTCTATAAGGACATGCCGGGCCGACTCGCTGCCCTGTTCCAACATTTGCAGATAGTATTTTTCCTCCTGCCGGGAAAGGGGCTGGGGAAAAGAATCCGTGGTAATGTAGGAGACGAGAAGCATAATGCCCCTGAGCACCAGGGCAACCGTCGCCATTATGGTGAACATTTCCTTTACCACCCTCTAACTATGGGAAGAAAATTTAATATGCCCTATAATTATATGGTGATAAAAGGATTTTTGTGCGTGTCCCCAAGTTTTATTATTACAGGCCGCGCATATATTCCGGCCGCAGCCTCCCCACATCCCCCTCGCTGAGCATGGCCTCCAGCGTTTTGATTATTTTTTGCTTATCCCCCGGCAGGGTTCCCTTCAGGGGCAGATAATTCGAAGCATGATTGGCACGGAAAACACAATTGCTTACTTCGAGGCCCTCCACCATCATTTTGATCTCGGCCAGGATCTCCAGAGGGGTGGGAAGTTTGAATTCGCCCCGGGCGACCTTTCTGGCCATGGCCGTTTTATCGACGATCATCAGCGTTAAAAGCCCCAGATAATGGGGATCGATTTTATTGATGAGCGAGGCAGTATCGGCGGCATGCACCGCCATCTTTTCCAGACCGCCAAGGCCATTGATCACCGTAGCGGAGAGCACCAGCCCGGCCTCCCTGGCTTTAATCCCCGCTTCGGCCACCTCCTCGCTGGTTACACCCTTGCGAATCCAGGCCAGCAGCTCATCGTTGCCCGTTTCCACGCCCAAATAGACGATACCCAAGCCCGCCTCCTGCAATTGCAACAGCTCTTTCGGGCTTTTTCTGAGCAGGTCCTGCGGGCAGGCATAGAGCCCTACCCTTTGCAGCCCGGGAAATGATCTGTAAAGCTTCTCCAGTATTTTCAGCAGTTTATCTGTGGCCACTACCATGGCATTGCCGTCCGCTAGAAAAACCCTTTCTATTCCCGGATATCTTGCCGCTATTTCCTCTATATCGGCGAAAATATCCTCCAGCTCGCGTTCGCGAAACTTCTTTTCCAGGAAGGAAATGCAAAATGTGCAACGGTTGTGTGAACAGCCGATGGTTACCTGAAGGATAAAGCTTCCCGCCTCGCTGGGAGGCCTGTAAATGGCGCCCTCGTATCTCATCTTTTTTGATGCCTCCTTATTTTATCAATGATTGCCATCCCGATTAGCATTATACCATAATATGACTTCTTGCGTAAAATTGTCTTTGGAGGCCGATCTATTATGCGGATCCTATTTCCAGCAGTTGCTCCTTGTCCAGAAAATACAGGTATTTTTCATACACTTTACCGTCCCAAATTTTTTCAATGGCCAGGGTATAATAATCCAGCTGGCGCAGGTAGCGCTGCTCAAGCTCGCTGCCTTGTAGCTTTGCCGGATCCCCGGTCTTATAGTCCACCAGGACATAGCCAGCGTTTTCCCGAAAGAGGCAATCGATGACGCCCTGGATGAGGACGGGGTCTTTTCGGCCTGCTTCCCCCGTATTATAGATCGCATCGGCAGGAAAAGTCAGCGTAAAGGGAAGTTCCCTCCAGAGGTTGGCAGGATAGGCCCTGATAATCCTTTCGCCCAGAGGCGTGGCAAAAAAGCGGGCTAACGGTTTCGGATCGATGGCGCCATGTTCCCTGGGGTCCAAGTATCCTTCATCCAGCATTTTTTGCAGTTGTTGTTGGATCGTTTGTATATTCAGCGGCGGGATCAATTCCAGCCGCTGCATGACGGTGTGGTAGGCTGTCCCCCTTTCGGCTCCTGTCAGCCCCTTATCCTCCAGGAAGCGGGGTCGCTTTGGAAAGTAGGACGGGAAACCCTGCCTCCATCTTTCCTGGGAAACCGACTCCTCATCGCTTTCCGTCAGCCCTGCGGCACGCAGCCGGGGCAGTTCCGAAACGGAAACTTTGGCATAACTTTTCGCGGCCCACTGCCAGGGATACTGCCAGGAAAGCTGCTCGTCGATCCCTTTTGCCAGCTCCTCATGCACAGTAGTAAGGGGAAGGGGTTCCATGCGGGCAATTTTCTTCAGGCATTCCCGCAGCTTACCCTCCTTTCCCTGCGGCTCTTTTGTCGCTTCCTCACCCGGAAAAGCTGCAATTTCCGCCGGGGTAAAAAAAGAAATATTCCAGGAAAGGATCCCGCTTCCGGCGGCATGATGAGCTTCTCCCATTGGTTCCTCCCCCACCAACCTTCCACTCAGGAAGGGATGCTGCAGGAGAGCCGGGCCAATCCAGTCCAGGTAACAATTGGCTCCGGCGCGGAAATATTTGGGGAGGGGTCCAAGGCCCGATCGGGAGGCTATCTGCCAATCGGACAATTTTTTGGCCAGGTTGTTGACTGTGGCCACCAGGATCAGTTTTTCCTCCGCCCGGGTCATCGCCACGTAGAGAATGCGCATTTCCTCCGCCAGGAGTTCGGCATGCAGGCGTTCCCTGATGGCATACCAGGGAAGGGTGGGATAGATGAGGCGGTGTTCTGCATCGATATATTTCGGGCCAAAGCCTAATTCACGGTGTAAAAGAAAATGTTGGCGCAGATCCCCCCGGTTAAAAGCTTTGTTTGCCCCGGCCAGGAAAACCACGGGAAATTCCAGCCCCTTGCTTTTATGTACCGTCAGGATGCGGACGACATCTTCCTGTTCCCCCAGGGCACGGGCTGCTTCCAGATCTTCCCCCCGGTCCCTCAGCTTTTCCATAAAGTTGAGGAAACGGAAAAGGCCTTTGGGGGAGGAGGATTCATAAAGCCTGGCCCTGTCGTAAAGGGCCTGCAGGTTGGCCTGGCGTTGTTTTCCGGCAGGCATGGCCCCCACCAGGTCATAGTAACCCGTCTCCCGGTAAATATGCCGGATTAGATCGACGATGGTATGGCGGGCGGCCAGCTCCTGCCAATGTTCCAGATTCTTCAGGAAATCCTGCAGCTCCTGCCGGCGCAGCCGGGGCAGCAGTTCTTCTTTGCCGCAGGCGGCCAGGAGGGCATCAAAAAAGCCGGCCGATGGCGCCGCAGTGCGGATGAGGGCCAGCTCTTCCGCTTTTAACCCTAGGATGGGAGAGCGCAAAACGCCCGCCAGCGGCAAGTCCTGAAATGGATTATCGATGATCCGCAAAAGGGAAAGCATAACTTTTATTTCCACCGCATCGAAAAAACCTCCCGCCAGCTCGGCATAGGCAGGGATTCCGGCATGCTGCAATTCTTCCAGTATGGCCGGGGCATAATTCTTCGCTGAGCGCAGCAGGACGGCCATGTCGCGATAGGCAGCCCTGCGGCGGCTTTTCCTTTTCGTATCATAAAGCTGCAGCGGGGGGCTGCCTCCTTCCCCCAGCAGCCGCTTGATCTGTCCGGCGATAAGCCTGCCTTCCAGGGCGGCGGTTTCCCACTCTGTTTCCTGCTCCTCCTCGTTTTCCTCCCGGGTTTCGTCCTCCGTGGCTTTGGCCCCGGCGGCCTGGCGATCGATGAGCAGGAAATCAATGCCCCCCCCTGGGCGCCCCTCCGGAGATCCCTCTGGGTCCGCCGGTGGGTAAAGGCCGCCATAGTGCAGCCAGGCTGCCTGATCATAATCGATCTCCCCTACCGCCTCATCCATGATCCGGCTGAAAAGATAATTAATACCGCCCAGAATTTCCCGGCGGCTGCGGAAATTTTTATTTAAATGGATGCAGCAGCCCTGTGAAGGGTATTGGCCATAAAGATGCTGTTTTTGCAGGAAAAGGCCCGGTTCAGCCAGGCGAAAACGGTAGATACTCTGTTTAACATCTCCTACCATAAAGCGGTTGCCCTGTTCCTCCGTGGAGGAGATCAAGGTCAGGATCGCTTCCTGGACCTGGTTGATATCCTGGTATTCGTCGATCAGTATCTCCCTGAAAAAATTGCGGTATTCCAGGGCGGCCTTCGAGGGCGCCAGCTCCCCCGGCCGGTTTTCCGCGCCGTTAAGAATTTGCAGTGCGTAATGTTCCAGATCGGAAAAGTCGGCAGCTCCTTTTTCCTTTTTGGCCTGCTGGTAGCGGGAGGCAAAAACCTCCACCAGTTCGATCAGGGAGGAGATGAGCGGTGCATAGCGCTCCAGCAGGGCCAGTTGCTCGTGCAGAGTATTTTTAAAATAGTCTTCCCTCAGCTTATTTAGCTCTTTTTTTACCTTGTCCCTGATCCCCTGAACCCGTTCCTTCATGGCTGTATCGTAGGCATCCCCCCGGCAGGGCTTCAGTTTGCCGAAGGGGTTCTGCTGCATGCAGGAAAAGAGTTCATCCCAGCCGCAGCGGGAGGCCTCCTCTATTTTACGCAGCATGATCAGCTCCTCCTGAAGTGTAACCAGGTAGGGAGCCGGGCCTCCGGGCACAGAGGCGATCCTGATCATTTCCTCCATTAAATCGGCGGCCATCGCTAATTTTCCCCGGCATTCCTCCAGCAACAGCGCTATCCAGGGGTTTTCGGCACCGCCCTCGCCAAGACCGCTAAAAAAAGCCTCACGCCCTGCTTGCAGCCAGAGACTGGGAAAGGGATGGCTGCGGGCAAAGGAGTATAAACGTAAAACAAGGGATTGCAGCCCCTGATCGCCGCGATCGCTGCTATAGGCCTCCACCAAGCGGTAAAAAGGGGATTCCGGCTCCTTGCTGTCGTAATACTCATCCAATATTTCCTCCAATATTTCCTGCCGGAGCAGCTCCGCCGCCGTTTCATCGAGAACGCGGAAAGAGGGATCCAGCTCCTGCAGGTAATAATATTGGCGAATGACATCCAGACAGAAGGAATGGACGGTGGCAATCGTGGCCTGGTTGAGCAGCAGCAACTGGCGGTGCAGATGCTGCGAACGGGGATTTTTTTGCAGGGCATTTTTTAGGGCGATACCGATGCGCTGTTTCATCTCCGAGGCCGCTGCTTTGGTAAAGGTAACGACGAGCAGCCTATCGATATCGATGGGGCTTTCCCCATCGGTGATCTTCCGGATGATTCTTTCCACCAGCACACGTGTTTTCCCCGAGCCGGCCCCGGCTGTCACCAGTATATCTTTTCCCCGCAGAAAGATGGCTTTTCCCTGCTCCCCGGTCCATTTTAGCTCCCCATCGGGCTTATTATTCATCCTGCTCCCCCCTTTGCAACAGCAGATTCCAAATTTCTTTTTCACCCGGGTTTGTAAAGAGGCGAAATCTGTTTTCCTCCAGGAAGGGGTCAAACTGACAGACTGCCTTATAGACACAAAATGTACAAGCCCTTTTTTTCCCCAATTGGAAGGGCTGTATCCCCACCTGGCCTCCCGCTATCCCCCCGGCTGCATGGCGGAGCACCTGCCGCACATGCCGGCAAAGGACGGTAAACTGTTCCAGTGAAAACACGCTGGATTTTTTATTGAGGCTGCCCTCCTTGTTCAGGCCTACGGGCAGCACCGGAGAAAAACCTTGCACCAGGCTGCTGTCCATGAGGCGGATCACATGGGGATCGGCCAGACAGCGGCCTTTCATTTTATATTGTTTCAGCAGTTCAGCGGCCAATTCCTCCGGGGAAAGCCCCTTCTTTGCCTCGACGAAGGGCGCATAGATGCGGAAATAAAAAATACCGGCCGGCAGGGTCTCTTCTTTCAGCCACTGGGGAGAGCTCGCCAGGGCTATATCCAGATAGGTGAGGAGCTGAAGGGAAAAGCCGAAGAAGAGTTCGGCCAGGACCAGATCCACCGCGCCGGATTTATAATCGATAACCCTCAGGTAGGCCCGGCCCTGCTCATCCCTGGCCAGATCGATGCGATCGATGCGCCCCACGATCTCCGCCTGGCCGCCGTCGTCCAGGTCCAACTCCAGGGCAGGAAGGCCTTCTTCTGTGCCAAAGGGTATTTCCACGCCTATGGGCCTGAACCGGCTTCTGCGGTAATGTTCCGCCATTTGCAGCACGGCCAGCCCCACTGTTTTTTTCAGCCTGGAGGCTAAATTTAGATAACGGGCCGAGCTGAGCAGAATTTCCTTTTGCAGCTTGGGCACTAGCTCGTCCACCTCTTCATCGACGATGGAAAGGGAGGTTTCATCGTCGAGATCGGTAAAATCGATCTCTTTTTCCTGGAGAGAGAGGGTCACGTTGCGCAGGGCCATATGAAAAAAACGTCCGATATCCAGGGATTCCAGGCGGTAGAGCCTTCTCTCGCGCAATTTTAATCCATAGGTAAGAAACTGCGAAAAAGGACAGGCGCGATAGCTTTCCAGGCGGGAAATCCCTGTTTTCCACCGTTCCCCATAAAGAAGGCGGCTGACATCTTTATCGATGGGAGGTTCGCTGTTACGATAAAAAAGCCCCTTGAAAAGCCTGGAGCCCTCTCCATGCCACCTCTCCTGCGCTGCATACCAGTTGTAAACTTCCCACCAGAGAGGGTCGATACTGCCGCCTGCCCTCCACCGGCTCAGCTGCAGGGCCAGCAGCGTAAAGGTTTGCCTCGGGTGTACTAAAAAGGGAAGCGTTTCATAGAAGCGCTCTGCCATACCGTTTCGTCTGGCGCCGGGATGCTCTTTGGAACCCGGTTCCATCTGTAAAAATTCTTCTTCAAGAAAAGGGAAAAGATCCTGCAGATGGGCTATCAGCATAGAGGGCATCAGGGCACGGCCCTCTTCATCAGCGCGCGGATAGCTCACCCATAAAAGGGTAGAGGGACGGGTCATGGCCATATAGATGAGAAATTGCTGATCCAATAGACGCCTTCTTATTCCGGGGGCTGATTCCAATCCGGCCTTTTCCAGGTTGCGGCGTTCCTCCCCCGTCAGAATGCCGTCTTCCTGCAGCCGGGCGGGCAGGATGCCGTCATTTGCCCCCAGGATGAAGACGCAGCGGATCCCCCCCGGCCTCGTTCTTTCGATATCCCCGATCATGACGCCGTCCAATGAGGGCGGAACCAGGCCCAGCGATAAGTTTTCCAGCCCCGTATTTAAAATGCGCAAAAACTGGGCGGAAGAAATAGCTGTTTCCCCCATTAACTCGGCCAGCTGCTCCATCACGTAGATGATTCCGTTGTAGACCTGGGCATGTTCACGGGATTTTTCCAGGTTTCCCCTACGCAAATCCTCCCTGCCCCAAAATTCCAGGCGATTCCCGGCGGAAACGTTTTCCAGCAGGTGAAAGATGGCTATGATCTTTCCCTTGACGCCCTCCGCTTTTTTAAATTCCTGTGCAAAGACGGCCAGGGGAGCGGTAAAAATAGTGCGGACCTCATCGATTTCCTGAATGGCTAGCTCTTCAGCCCGGCTTTGCCTATTTCCCGCCGCTGCACCGAGATCCTCCTCCAGCGTATCCCGCCCGGTATAGGTCCAGGGTTTCCTGGCCAACCAGCGGCTTCCCCCCTGTATTCCAAAGGCCAGGGCATAGTTTTCCAGGCGGGAGGCCTTCTTCCGCCATTCCTGCTCCATCTTTCTGCTCTTTTGCAACGGGAAAAGAAAACCCGTCTTGATACAGCGAAAAACTGCATCGAAGCGCCATCCCCGGGTAATAACTTCCAGTGAGGAACGGACAAATTCCACCAGGGGATGATGGGAGGCAGGGCGCCTCTGATCGAGGAAAAAAGGGATTTCATAATCTTCGAAAACGGTTATTAAAAGATCGGCGTATTCTTCCAGGTTGCCGGCCAGTACAGCAATATCCCGCCAGCGACATGACGTATCCCTCACCTGCCGGATGATGGCGCGGGCAGCTGACTCCACTTCATGGCGCCGTTTTTGCGCTGTGGCCAGCACAAGGGAGGCGGTTTTTCTCCCCCCGGGCAGAGCGGGGCAGGGCCTAGCGGGAAAACGGTAAAGATTTTGCTCCAGATGCCCTAGAATTGTATTGTCGCTCCAGCGGGGCCTTCCTTTTCCGCCAAGAAAAACCTTACGGCAGGGTGCCCCCAAGGCGGAAGCCCCCTGCATAAGCCTCCTCATGGTCAGGGTTGCAGAGTAAAACGGGCTGTTTGCCGGCAGTTTTTCCTCTGGCGGATAGTCTCTGTCCAAACAGAGGGTTACGGTAATCTTCCTGCTCACGGGAAGGAGACTTTGCAAAACCCGGTATTCCAGGCGGGTAAAATCGTAGAAACCATCCACCCAGATCTCCGCCCCGTCGAGATACTTTGATTCCGGTATTTTTCTGATCAGTGCGCCCAGCGTATCCTCCCCGTCCTGATAATGGCCCTCCATGCAGCGTTCCATCTCCCCCATGATCAGGGAAAGATCTGCCAGTTTATCCTGTAATAAAAGGGGAATTTCACCTTTTTTCTGTTCAAGTATTTCTCCCAGCGAGGAAGAAACCAGGCAGTACCTTTTCATTTCATTATAGAATTGAACGAGATGTGCCAGCGTTCCCGGCTGTTCCCCGGCATGCCTGAAAAGCCGGAGTTTTCTTTTGTTTTCTTGCAGTATCCTCTGCATAAGCATGCTCTTTCCCGTATCGTCGAGAAAGAAAGCCTGCCTTTCCCCGGTTTCCTGCATAATTTTCCAGGCCAGGCGTTTAAAACTCAGGGCCTGGGCACGGATGGATCCCCCCCGGGGGGCGGAAGTTGCCAGGGCATATTCCGCCTGAAACGAGGACTGTTTGGGGACAAGGTAAATTAGAGGGAAAGAAAAGGCGCTTTCCTCTATTCTATCATTGATTTCCCGGAGGCAGAGCTCGCTTTTTCCGCTGCCCGCCCTTCCCAGGATCAGCGTCAGTTCCATCTTTGCTCACCTTTGTAAAAAATAGTCCGTCAGCTTCCAGCCAGGATCGAAGTATGACCCTTTGGCAGCTGTTTTTTCGCTGAAAGTCCGGCCCGGGTGCCGCAGGGCGTCCCTTTTCCTGTACAGGCAAAAAGGAACAGCCTCACTGGTATGCGTGCGAATAGCAAGGGGAGTAGGGTGATCGGCCATAGCCAGCAATTTGTAATCCGCAAAATCTTCCAGCCCCTTGAGCATCTCCCCGACAACTTTGGCATCTATTTCTTCGATGGCTTTAATTTTTGTTTCCAGTTTGCCGCGATGGCCGGCCTCGTCCGGGGCTTCGATATGCAAAAAGACAAAGTCCAGCCCTCCCTGCAGTGCTTCCAGGGCGGCAGATACCTTGCCGGCATAGTTGGTTTCCACCGTTCCCGTTGCCCCCGGAACATCTAGTACCTCCAAGGAGGCACAGGCGCCGATGCCCTTGATGAGATCCACGGCTGAGATGACCGCCCCTTCAATGCCATACTTTTCCTGGAAGCTATCCAGGCGCGGCTTTCCTCCCTGCCCCCACAGCCAGATTGAATTGGCCGGTGCAAGCCCCCTTTGGCGTCGTTCTTCGTTGAAGGGGTGCCCCGCTAGGAGGGCATGGCTTTTCTCCATTAAATTCAGCATATCCGCCCCCCTTTCTCCGGCGGGCAGAAATGCGCCAACCTCCCGCCCGTAAAGATCGTGGGGGGGCGTCAGCCGGAAGAGTTCGGCGGCCGGCCCGTTTTCCCAAATCAATAGGTGACGGTAGCCCACGCCGGGATAAAATTTTAGCGACTCGTTGCCAAGAACCTCCGCAATATCGGCCAGCAAGGCAGCCCCTTCAGAGGAGCTGAGATTGCCGACACCAAAATCCAGCATGGTTTTCCGGGAGTAAGGTTCATCCTGCGAAAGCGTAACCAGATTGCAACGGATAGCCAGGTCTAGGTTGCCCAATTTCAGTCCCATGCCGGCTGCCTCAAGGGGTGAGCGCCCGGTATAGTACCTGGAGGGATCGTAGCCCATCACGGATAGGTTTGCCACATCGCTCCCCGGCACGAGCCCTTCCGGCACTGTTTTGGCCGTGCCTATTTCCCCGTGCTCTGTCAGCTTGTCGAGGTGGGGAATCCTGGCGTATTCCAGCGGTGTCTTTCCCCCCAGTTCCTCCAAAGGATAATCGGGCATGCCGTCTCCTAAAATGATGATGTATTTCATTTGTTTATCGCCCCTTTCCGACTTTGATTCCACTGCGCAAAAATGATTCGGCTGCATAAAATGGATCGATCTCTATTTTACCAGGATTTCATTTTACTGGCCATTATTTCTGTGGGCATGATCAGGGAAATATTTTGATCCGGCCAGCTCGGGTTCGATGGCCCCGGCAATGGCGCCAAACAGCTCTGCGGCGTTTCCCTTGGCCGGTTTTTCCATAAAAACAGTGATGACCGCCTTATTTTCCCCCCTGGCCCAGTAGCCGGAAAACCAGGAATAGTGCTGCGGCACGCCATCGACTATCCGCCCCGTCTCCGCCGTTCCGCTCTTTCCTCCCAGCAGAAATTTATCGCTGTAGGCTGCTTTCCCGGTCCCGTACTCCACCACGCCCCGCATCATCAGGCGTATCTTTGCCGCTGTCAGAGGGTCCAAAACACGCTCTTTTTTCCCTTCCGGAAATTCTTTTATAACAATACCCTCCCTGGTTTGCATGGCTTTGGCCAGCCGGGGCTGGATAAGGCGCCCCCCATTGGCGATCGCCGACGTCAGGCGGGCAATCTGCAGAGGAGTTGCCTCTACGCTTCCCTGGCCGATAGCGGTTAAAGCCAGATCTCCTAAAAAGGGTATCTCCCCGGGCGAGGGAATGTGGCCGGGCGTCTCGCCTCCCTCGGCACTGCTGCCCAGGGGAAGTCCCGATACCTGCCCAAGGCCAAGCCTGGCCGCATAATCGCAAATGGTTTGGCGGCCAAGTTTCATCGCCAAGTCGATAAAAACAGCATTGCAGGAATGGGCAAAGGCTTGGGCCAGCGTAATTTCTCCGTGTGCCTTGTTCTGGTAACAGTGGAAAAGCTGATCGCCCACCGGCAGGTAACCCGGGCAGTAAAACGAACTGTCCAAAGAATAATTTCCCGATTCCAGGGCCGCCGCCGCCACGACTATTTTAAAAATAGAGCCGGGAGGGTAACTGAGGATGCTTCGGTTGATAAATGGCTGGGCTTGCAAAAAACCGGCCAAAGCATCCGTATCCTGCCAATATTCCGTCAGATTAGCCTGAAAGTAATTGGGCCTGCTGGCCATGGCCAAAATATCCCCGTTTTGGGGATCCATGACGATAGCTGCCCCCAGCTCCACCCGCTCATCCATAATCTCCTCCACTTTGCGCTGTATGCTGCTGTCGATGGTCAGGACGAGGCTGTATGGCCGGAAAGGGGCCGGTTCGCCCCACAAACGAAAGCCAATACCTTCGATAAGGTTGTTTTTACCATCTACCACTGCGGCCAGGGCATTCGGGTTGCTTCCCCTGAGGGCCCCATCAAAGGCCAGCTCCAGCCCTATTTTACCTTTTCCATCCTCGGGCCCCACGTGCCCGACCACATGTGTGGCCAGGGCCTGCAAGCCATAGCGTTTTTGCGCCTCGGCAACAACCAGACCGCGGCACGGTAATGTACGAAACAGCGCTTCTTCCCGGTCGCTCAGTCTTCTCAAAGCAATCGACGGTTGGCCTGGCAGCGAAGAAACCGGAATGAGGGGAAAAACAGTTTCCAATGCCTCCAGCTCATTGCCGGCTAGCAAGGCGGGAAAAAGGGCCAAAACCTTCTCTTTTTCCCCCCCCAGCAACGAAAGGCCATGCCGATCCAAAATATCCCCGCGGTTATAATCCAAGGTGACGATCTGCGCTCTCTGGCGGACAGCCTGGCTTGCCAGAACGCCCCCCCTAATGAGCTGTAGGTAGGCAAGCCTGCCAGCCAGAGCAGCAAAGACGATCAGGCAAAGGAAAAAGAGTACTAAAAGCCGCTGGCGCAGTTTCAGCTTCAAGGGTTTTACCTCCGAATATCCCTTTTTTAGCTATTCTTTACCAGCGGTGCTGCGGCTATACGACAAAATACGGGCAGAACATCAGCGACGGTTTTGCTGTGCGATTTTTTTAAATTTGTTATGTTCCCGCAGGGTTTTGCTAAAATAGTGGCTGTTGCTGCCATCCTCCTTGGAGACGAAGTATAAGTAATCGACATCGGCAGGATAGAGGGCTGCATCTAGTGCTTGCCGGCCGGGAGAGGCAATGGGTCCGGGAGGCAGTTTGGGGTAAAGATAGGTATTAAAAGGGGAATCAACAGCCAAATCTTTGTTGGTCAGAACAGGTTTGGTTTCCCCCAGGATATATTGAATGGTGGCGCAGGATTGAAGGAGCGGCTCGTCTGAAGACTTTAGGCGGTTATGAAATACGGCAGCGATCAAGGCCCTTTCTTCCTGGAGAGTGGCTTCTTTTTCCACGAGGGAAGCGATTGTGACAATCTGATGTGTGCTAAGGCCCATTATCTTGGCCTGCAGGAGGCATTCTTCATCGAAAATTTCATAAAATCGCGAGAGCATCAATTTAATGATCTCTTCCTCGCTAATATCCTCAAATATTTCATATGTATCGGGGTAAAGGTATCCTTCCAGGCGGTAGCGTACAGTCGGGGGAATTTCACCGCTACTTGGCCCGGGAAGCCCTGTGCCTGCGCTCATACCATTTTCATCTGCTCCGTAAACGCGGCAAAGTTCCTCGAAAGTTTCTTTTTCGGCGATCTTTTGCTCTTCCAGCCGTGCAGCGATCTGTTCCACAGTAAATCCTTCGGGAATGGTAAAACGCATTCCTTCCCGCCTTATGGTTCCCTTTTGGAGTTCCTGCAGGATCTCCAAAAGGGGCATATCGCTGCTGAGCTCATAATGGCCGGCCTGGAAATGTCCGTCGTAACCCTTATATTTGGAAATCAGGCGAAAATAAAGGGGGCTTTGAATAAGGCCTTCTTCCTGCAGTATGGAGGCAATACGGGCGGTGGAAGAACCGATGGGGATCTGAATTTCTTTTGTAAAACAAGGTTTTGCCTTGCCAAAAGAAAAAAAGGTGAAGGTAAAATAAAACAGGGCCAGCAGTATTATGCTTAAAAAAATATGTGCGGTTTTGATCTTAGGCATAAAGCAAATTATCCTTCCCGGGAATTACCCTTCCTCTTGCTCAAACTGCCCTTCAAAAGCATCCGCAACTCTTTGCCATTCATCCTCATCTTCGATGTCCTCTAAGGTTATTTCATCATCATTTTCCACGACCCGCATAATAACCACTTCATCAAAGTCCTCCGCTTCACTTGGCGACTCTACGTCCTCATCTTCGATATCATCCGCTTCTTCGCTGACAATGGGCATTAAAACGGCATATTCCCGTTCATCCGCCAAAAAGAAGTCTATGACTTCGAACTCTAATTTTTTGCCGTTTTCATCGATCAAGGTAATATTGCTGAATTTATATTTATCTTTCACAAAAATCATCCCTTTTATTGGCAGGATAAACATCTGTTGATTTCCTCGATTTCCTTTCCCGGGTGCAACTGCAAAAATTGCTGCGGAAGGAGCTAGCCATCATCTTTGATCCGGCGTGACTTGCAACGCAGGTAGCTGTCCAGGATGAGCACCGCAGCCAGCTTGTCGATCACTTTTTTTCTGCCAGCCCTGGTAATATTCCCGGCCAGCAAAACTTTTTGCGCCTCTGCTGTCGTCAGCCTTTCATCCCACGTTTTAACGGGAATGGAAATTTTTCTAGCGAGCAAATCCCGCAGGCGAAGTATTTCCAGCGCCTTTTCGCCCACCGTGCCGTCCATGTTGAGCGGCAATCCAAGGACTAGTTCTTCAG
This sequence comes from uncultured Dethiobacter sp., assembly GCA_964487385.1. Taxonomy (GTDB): domain Bacteria; phylum Bacillota; class Dethiobacteria; order DTU022; family UBA8154; genus DUNV01. The sequence goes on along the minus strand of CAZAQM010000009.1, from coordinate 7,027 downwards.
CCTGGTAATCCCTGATAAAACGCCGAATTTCCTCTAAATCTTTTTTTATCCCCTTGCTCCTGATAACACCCAAGCCCTGGGCCGATATTCCCAGGGGATCGCTAATAGCCACGCCAATTCTCTTTTCACCAACGTCCAGACACAGTATCCGCATTCGCTCACCGGTTTATTCATTCTAAGTTTCTTCCCCAAGTTCTTTATCGAGGTACACGCCGACGATCTCCTCCAGGAGATCGTCCCTTTCCAGCCTCCGGACGATGCTGCGGGCATTTTTGTGACTGGTAATATAGGCGGGATCCCCGGAGAGCAGGTAGCCGACGAGTTGGTTGATGGGATTATAACCCTTTTCCTTTAAAGCCCCATAGACTTCCTTTAAAACCTGGCGGGCTTCATTAATCTCCTCCTCGGTTTTAACTTTAAACATCATGGTGTGATCAAGATTGTCCTTTTTCATCGTACACCCCCTGATAACAGAGATAAAACCTAAGGATCGCCATTTGCTTTTTGTCTTTCAACGATACGGAGCACCTGGGAAAGGGCATGGGGAAGTTTGGCCGCATCCTTACCTCCGGCCTGGGCCAGGTCCGGGCGGCCGCCGCCCCCGCCGCCGGCAAGCTTGGCAATTTCTCCGACCAGACGGCCGGCATGAAATCCTTTTTTGTGAAGATCCTTGGTCACTGCAGCAGCCAGAAGCGCCTTTCCCTCGCTAACCGTTCCCAGTAGGATGATCCCGCTCTTCAATCTGTCTCTAAGGCGATCGAGGTACTCCCTCAGCGTCTCCATATTTTCTGCTTCCACCTGGGCGCTCAGAACAGGAATGCCCAGGGAGTTATCGACCTTTTGCAGCAGGTTGTCGATATTGATTCCTGTCATGGCCTGCTGCATCTGTTTAATTTTCTTCTGCAGCTGCTTCTGCGATTCCAGCAGTTCCTGCAGACGCTCTATGCTCTTTTCCGGCGCTGTTTTCAACAAGCCGGCTATTTCCCGCAAAAGATTATCCCTGGAGGAGAGGTAGTTGTATGCCTGCCGGCCGGTCAGGGCTTCGATGCGCCTGATGCCCGATCCCACGCTGCTTTCGGAAAGAATTTTAAAAAGACCGATCTCTCCTGTCCGCGAAACATGGGTTCCCCCGCAAAGTTCACTGGAATAATCTTCGATCTGCACCATCCTGACAGTCTCCCCGTATTTTTCGTCGAAGAGGGCAATAGCGCCCATTTCCATCGCCTGATCGACATCAGTGAGCACCGTTTTCACCGGCATATCCCTGAGGATTGCCCCGTTGACAGCTTTTTCTATTCCCCCGATCTCATCTTCGTTTAATCCCTTATAATGGGTAAAATCGAACCTGAGCCCATCGGGTGTGACCTGGGAACCTGCCTGACTGATGTGATCCCCCAGCCGATCTCTTAGTGCCCGCTGGAGGAGATGGGTCGCCGTATGGTTCCTGGCGATATCTTTTCTTCGTTTTTCATCGACGGCAGCCGTGATGCGATCCCCCGCGGCAAGACGACCGCTTTTTATCTCGGCGATATGCAGGATCTGGCCCTCGGAAGGCCCGGGCAGGGTATTTTTAATATATATTTCACCCCGGGGCGATACAGCAAAGCCGGTATCCCCCACCTGCCCGCCCTTTTCGGCATAAAAAGGGGTTCTGTCCAGCAGGAGGCATACCTCTATTTTATCGTCTTCGGCAGAGATATCCCTCAGGGGCTTCCCTTCCGGCAGGGCGACCAGAGCCTGCACTTCCCCCTCTGCCTGCAGCGAATCGTAGCCGATAAACTTTGTCTTGAATTCCTCGAGGATGGCAGCCGGGATAAAGATCCCGCCGTGTTGTTCACGGTTGCTCAGGGCAGCCCTCCCCCTAATCTTTTGCTGTTCCATGGCAGAATCAAAACCAGGTTCATCCAGTTCCAGGTTGTGTTCCCGCAAAATTTCCCGTGTTAGATCGAGGGGGAAACCAAAAGTGTCGTAAAGCTTAAAGGCTTCCACCCCGCCTAGTGCGGTTTGGCCTTCTCTTTTCAGGGAGTCGATCTCCTCTTCCAGGATCTCCATGCCCTGCTCCAATGTTTCCGCAAAGCGTTCCTCTTCCGCCCTGATTATCCGCGTGATATAGTCTTCATCCTTAACGATCTCGGGGTAGGCGCTGCCCATTAGCTCCGTCAAAAGGGGTACCGCCCGGTAGAGAAAGGGGATCTCCATCCCCAAAAGCTTGCCATAGCGGACTGCACGCCGCAGCAGCCGTCTCAGGACATAACCCCGCCCCTCGTTCGAAGGCAGGATGTGATCGGCAACCATAAAGGCAATTCCCCGCGTATGTTCGGTAATTACCCGCAGGGCTATATCGGTTTTTTCGCTCGAGCCATATTTTATGCCTGCTTTGCCGGCAAAGTAGTCCAGCAGCGGTTTGATATTATCTATTTCAAAGAGGTTGGAAACGCCCTGCAAGACAACGGCCAGCCGTTCCAGCCCCATCCCCGTATCGATATTTTTTTGTTTCAGCAGCTCGTAGTTACCGTTGGCATCCCGGTTAAACTGGGTAAAGACCAGGTTCCAGACCTCCATATAACGATCACAGTCGCAGCCCACCTGGCAATGGGGGGATCCGCAGCCGAACTGGGGGCCCAGGTCGTAATAAATTTCCGAACAGGGGCCGCAGGGGCCCGTTCCTATCTCCCAGAAGTTATCTTCCTTGCCCAGTTTATAAATTTTCGATTCGGGTATGCCAACCTTGTCCCGCCAGATGGCAAGGGTTTCGTCATCTTCTTCGTAAACGCTGATAAAGAGTCTTTCCTGGGGAAGATGATAGCGCTGGGTCAGCAGCTCCCAGGCCCAGAAAATTGCTTCATCCTTAAAATAATCCCCGAAGGAGAAGTTCCCCAGCATCTCAAAAAATGTGGCGTGCCTGGGCGTAAAGCCCACCTGATCTATATCGGGGGTCCGCACACATTTTTGACAGGTGGCCACCCTTGGGTGGGGGGGCGTTTTCTCGCCGGTAAAGAATGGTTTTAAGGGAGCCATCCCTGCACCGATTAGCAATAGCGAAGGATCGTTTTGGGGTATCAGCGAAAAGCTGGGCAAAACGAGATGTTCCTTTTCCTGAAAGAAATTGAGAAAAATAGTGCGTATTGTATCGATTTTCATTTATTTACTTGGCCTCCCATTTTCAAAGTAATTATATCGGCATTTGCCACACCTGTCAATGTTAATGAATATTTCTAATTCATAGAAACTTTCATTCCTTTCGCAGTTTCAGCCCTTTCCAGGCCTCCCTGATCACCGGTGAGAAAAAGCTGTAAAAAACGCGAATAACGGCCATCAAGGGGATAATAAAAATCAGGCCGAAAAACCCCAGGAAACTGCCTCCCAGCAATAGTGCAAGAATTACTGTAAGAGGGTGAAAACCCAGGTTTTTGCCTAGAATCTGCGGGGCAATATACTGGCTCTCGATCTGTTGAACGATAATGATCATGACTATTGCTTTCCAAACGAGGGCCGGCGATTGCAAATAGGCGATGATTACCACCGGCAAGGCGCCGATCAGCGGGCCAAAGTAGGGGATAATATTGGTAAAGGCATTAACTATTGCCAGAAAAAGAGCAAATTTAACCCCCAGGATCAAGAGTCCTCCATAAATTAAACCGCCGACCAGCAAGCTGATCAGCACGATCCCCCGCAGGTAAACGCTGAGGGTTTTCCCCATCTCCGCCGCGGCAGCCTCCACTCTGAAACGGTACTTCTCGGGAAATAGCTGCAGGAATCCTTTTTTGATGAGCGAGCCGTCGCGCAGCAGATAAAATAAAAAAACAGGGATGAGCAATATCCCCAAGGCCTGGCACAGCAACATGGCCAGAAACTCGGAAAAGTTTTCCAGGTTAATGACCAGCGCCCGCTGCAGCTGCCGGATATTCTCATCCATGGCGGCACGCACCCCCTGGGGAAGGGCAAACTTCTGGTAATCCCTGGCCATCCCATCTGAAAAAGACAAAAACCTATTGGTATATTCCGGCAAAATGGCGATAAGTTCCTGAAGTTCATCGAATAAGGAAGGAATGAGGTTTAGACAAAAGAGCAAACAAAGGGCGAGCAAAAAAAGATAGACGGCTGCTATACCCATGCCCCTTGAAAGCTTTTGTTTTTCCAGGTGGTTCACCAGGGGGGAAAAAACAATGGCCAGTAGCGAGGCTAAAAGAAAAGGAGTCATAATAACTCCCGTGACGCTGCTCATATTATTCCCCTTTCCGGGCCCCGCCGGGGCAAAACCCGGTGCTATCTGAGCGCATGTTCCCCTTTTAACACCTCTGGGCCTTCCCCTTCCGCCAGAATCATTGCCGCCATTTTTTTCGCCGCGGTTTTATTTTTTAATAAAACCGAGGAACCCTCTTCATCGATATAATAGTATTGTGTCTTTTTGCCGGACTTGGAAAATTCCAGCAGGCAGTTGGCACAATAGTATTCATCGTTGCCAACTTTTCCTGTGTTGTTGCTACCGCAAACCGGGCAGATCATAACGCCTTTATTCTCCTTTTGCCCACTTATTTGTTATCTAAGTATTATTTCCAAATTTAAAGAAATAATTCCACCTAAGGCAGGCGATCTGCCGACCGGATTATCCCTCCGCCCAGCATTTCCGCCCCCCGGTAAAAGACAGCTGCCTGTCCGGGCGTTACTGCCTTCTGGCCTTCGGCAAAGATGACCCCTGCCTCGCCATTTTCCGGCGGGTACAAGGTTGCCGGAACAGCGGGGGCTCGGTAACGTATCTTTACCTGAACGGGCAGGGCCTCCTCCGGGGTTTCCCCGGCGATAAAGCTGAGATCCCCGGCCTTGAGGCTGCGGCTGAAAACCTCCTCCCTGCTTCCCACCACCAGGGCGTTACGGCAGGGATCCATATCCACCACATAAAGCGGATGGGTGGAGGTGAGGCCCAGCCCGCTGCGCTGGCCAATGGTATAAAAAGGCAAGCCGCCATGCTCCCCCAGTTTTTCGCCAGCGGTGGAAAAAATTTCTCCCGGGGTAATGGGCCGGGGGCAGTATCTTCTTAGAAAATCCCGCAGATCGTGATCGGGTATAAAGCATATTTCCTGGCTATCCCTCTTACCTGCTACCTGGAGTCCGGCTTTCCGCATCTTGCTGCGGATCTCCTCCTTGGTAAAATCACCCAGGGGAAAGAGCAAAAAGGGCAGTTGTTCCTGTGTGAGCATATAGAGCATATAGCTCTGATCCTTGGAGCTGTCTTTGCCCCGAAAAAGTTGAAATTTCCCTGAGCGGGGCTCATAAACATTGCGGATATAATGCCCGGTAGCCAAATAATCGATTCCCAGAGCACGGATTTTTTGCTGCAGGAGGGCAAACTTTAGATAACGATTGCACTGCAGGCAGGGGTTGGGGGTTCTCCCCTCCTGGTATTCCTTTAAAAAATAGCTGACGACCTTTTCATAAAACTCTTCTTCCATATTGAAGACATGATGGGGTATCCCCAGAGCACCGGCAACTTTGCGGGCATCTTCGAGATCCTGGAAGCGCCTCCCGGCCCGGGGATCAACCCAGAAAAGCAGCGTGATGCCCACCGGTTGAAAGCCGGCTTCCTTTAGAAAGAAAGCCGCGGCGGAGCTATCCAGCCCCCCGCTCATGGCTACAGCAATTTTTGTTCCTTTTTCCAATCCCGGTCTGTTCATTTCTTTCCCCCCATCCGTCTTCCCGGCATTTAGTCGCCATCATGATCTGTCTCTATGATTGCCGTCCCGCGGCTGATCTCCGCCGCCCGCCGGGCAAACAGATCCTTTTCCCTGAGGGGCAGCCGCCCTCTGATCTGCACGTCCTGAAGGTAGCGGTACTCTATTACCTTTCCTTCCCTGGCCTCGATCTCTTTTAAAATTCCTCCCAGATAATCATAGGGTACCCGCAGAAGAATTTCTGTCTGCAATTCTTTTTCGCAGATAGCCGCTTCCCTCACACCCGCCCGGGCACAGCTGCGGTAAGCCCTGACCAACCCGCCGATTCCCAGCTTAACGCCCCCAAAATAACGGGTGCCGACGAGGACGATATTGGTCAGCTTTTCCTTTTCCAGCACGCCCAGCATGGGAGGCCCGGCAGTGAGGGCCGGTTCACCGTCGTCGCTGAAGCGGGCCAGCGTTTTTTCCCCCAGGCCCAGGCGGTAGGCATAGGCGTGGTGGGTGGCTCCCGGAAGCTCCTCTTTGACCAGGTTGATAAATTCCCGGGCCTCCTCTTCTGTCTCGCAAGGTGAAAGGGAGGCAATAAAGCGGCACGCCCCAACAGGAATCCTGCTCCGGGACGGTCCGCTGACAGAACGGTATTTAAACATATTATTCCCCATTTTCCGGCTCTTTCTTGCCCATCAGGGCTCTCCATCTCTTCAGGCGTCTGGCAATCTCCTTTTCCCGGCCCTGATCGGCGGGTTGATAATAAATTTCTTTTTCCAGCCCGGCAGGAAGGTAGGGTTGTACAACAAAGTGATGGGGATAATCGTGGGGGTACAGGTATCCCGCACCATGGCCCATTTGGGATGCCCCGCTGTATCCTGTGCCCCTGAGATAGGGCGGCACCCTTTTCCCCGGGGTGTCCCTTGCCGAAGCCAAAGCCTGTTCCCCGGCAAGATAGGCTGCATTGCTCTTGGGGGCTGTGGCCAGATAGGTCGTCGCCTGGAAGAGGCAGATGCGCCCCTCGGGCAGGCCTATCTGCTGCAGGGCCTGCGCGCAGGCCACGGCCAGCGGAAGGGCAGCCGGATCGGCATTGCCGATATCCTCGCTGGCGCTGATTATTAAGCGCCTGGCAATGAAAAGCGGATCCTCCCCGCCTTCCAGCATGCGTGCCAGCCAGTAAAGGGCAGCATCCGGATCCGAGCCCCGCAGGGATTTAATAAAGGCAGAAATGATATCGTAATGGTAATCGCCGCCCCGATCGTATTTCAAACGTCTCTTTTGCAGGACTTCCTTGATCTCCGAGAGCTGCAGGGGTGGCGGGGGTTGCTCCGGCACCGTTTCCCGGTTGGCAATAAGCATTTCCAGCACAT
>CAZAQM010000008.1:0-21292 GCA_964487385.1 uncultured Dethiobacter sp. | reverse complement strand
CATTGCTTTTAATGCAAACGTCAGCAACCTTACGGTAATTATTTCGTAGTTCTGCAGATGACTTAATAATCATAATCATTTCTCCCATTATCTTTTGATAGCTGAATTATAACATGATTCAGCTATGATTGTCAAATGCGTGCAGTGCTTGTTGTGTTTGTTTGCGACAATTATGCCTCTGCAAGAAGCTTCACCAAAATTGCTGCGCCCATTCACAATAAGAATAAAACTATTTCAGAATTTCAAGATACCGCCCCAGCCTTTCTTCCAGGCACACCGCCACCATTTCAACCATCGGTGCGGCTGTCTTATCTCTGTAATAGCTGTCAAAGCAGGAGTAATAGCGCTTTCTAGCCGCGAATTTAACATCAATCGGCGGATAGCCCTGCTGCATCAGCATAAGGTTAAGGATTAGCCTGCCGGCGCGGCCATTGCCATCGATGAAAGGGTGGATGCCTTCAAAATCTAAATGGAACAAAGCAGCGTTCTCAATAGGGTGGCGCTTTGTTTCTTTTTGCCCGGCGATAAGCTGCTCCATTTGCACCGGCACTAAATAGGGCTGCGGAGGTTCATGGTATGCCCCCATAATCGTTACCGGGATACGCCGATACACACCCTTGTCATCCGGTCTGTCCATCAGAACAAGAGAATGAATCTCTTTGATTACTGATTCGGTCAGCTGCATTTTTTCTGAGACCAAGCGCTCCACATACAAAAAGGCATCCCGATGACCTACCGCTTCCAGATGGTCTTTAAGAGGTTTCTGATCGATCGTTACACCCTCCAGCACCAAAGCCGTTTCCCGGAGGGTGAGGGTGTTGCCTTCAATAGCGTTGGAGTTATAAGTAAACTCAACAAGGAATTCCTCTCCCAGCCGTTTCAATTCCCCTTGCGTCAATGGCCGGCGCTTGCCAAATTCCGCTTTCAGGGCATCCACACGGGCAAAGATAGCGGAATACTCTTGCGGAACGATCTTTCCGCGCAGACTGCGCCCATCCGCAGGCTTTACAGCATGAGCCGGTATACGATAGGAACGCCCTTCTTTGATCGCACCTTCAACTTTCCCTTGCTCACAGAGCAGGCGCACACGCCGATCCGACAAACCCCATCGTTCCGCTGCTTGATTTACACTGATATATTCCACGACGATAACACCTCCATTCCCAATAATAGTCTAGTCCACATTCGGAATGTTATCAACGTATTTTCGAAAAACATAAATAAATTATTCCGATAATGAGCTGCTGCGTGCGTCATTACACATCCTGCATATTCACTGCTTGCTATAAATTATTTTTCCCAAATTATCGATATGCTCTTTTAGTTCTTTATTGGCAATATCGTTATAGCTAAGGATATCGAAGAAATAAGGCAGCGGACATTCCTCATTCAGGTTGTCCTTTAATCTGCTCACAGTTTTACTATCAACATTTTTGCCGACCAGGGCAAGATCCACATCGGATCCCTTTTTGAAGTTTCCCATAGCCCTGCTGCCAAAGATGACCACCCGTTCAATTTCGGGGTGTTTTTTAATGGTTTCAATTATGTAGTAAAGATCCCTTTCCAGCAATCCGTACATTTCTATATCTCCCCGGCAAGTTTATCGTACAGTTTTTTAAATTCGGGATAATAATGCCGAACAATATTTACCACCATTTTTTTCGATAGTTTCTCGTCATAGGTGTAAGCGGTGAGATTTCTGTCTGTCAGTGCATCGATCCAGGCATGCCCGTTGTCTATTAATCCTGTTTGGTAGGCCTGTTTTATCGTTTGGCGCGGACTTTTTATGCTAAACCCCAAAGCCTCAAGATAATCTTTCATCAGCTTCCAGGACAGTTCAAAGGTAACCTCAAATAATTGTATCATGCCCGCCCGTTCTATTTCTGTGGTAATGGGCTGATCGATATATTTGTGTAATGTTTTATATGATTTTTCAAAATTGGCGAAACGTTGCTTCCATCTCAGGTCCTTGAACTCATCCATTTGTGATCCCTCTTTTTCGCTTTTTGTTGAGAAAAGCCCCCTTTGCTTAAGGAGGCTTCAAAGATTACGCATGGCGGAGAGAGTGGGATTCGAACCCACGAACGGGATCAACCGTTACACGATTTCGAGTCGTGCGCCTTCAACCGGACTCGGCCATCTCTCCATGTGAAAGTAATTATACAATAGCCTAAACACTTTGTAAAGGAACGCAAAATAGCCCGGGCCCGCCCCAATCACTATCAGGACCACCGGGAATATTATCAGCCGCTATCTCCGTTGACGGAAGAATTTTTTCAGGATCGCCGCGCACTCCTCCCCCAGGATGCCCTCTGCAAATTCCACCTGGTGATTGAGGCGCCGGTCGCGCAGCAGATCATAGAGCGAGACGGCGGCCCCGGCCTTGGGGTCCCTGCAGCCAAAGACGAGTCGGGGCACCCGGGCCTGAATGAGAGCGCCGGCACACATGGGGCAGGGCTCCAGCGTAACGTAGAGGGTCGCCCCCGTCAGCCGCCAACTGCCCAGCAGGCGTCCGGCCTCGCGCAAAACCAAAATTTCCGCGTGCGCCGTGGCATCCTGCAACTCCCGGCGGCGGTTATGATCCCCCGCCAGCACCCGCCCTTCGTGAACGAGCACGGCCCCCACCGGGACCTCCTCGCGGCGATAGGCTTCCTCGGCCAGGCGCAGCGCCTCCTGCATAAATTGCTCGTCTTCCCCCGGATTCATGGCGTTTTCCTCCTCCAAACCAGCCTCAGGCAAAATTTGCTAGAAAAGCCCCCGTTACAGCCGGCTTACGCTTTTCGCCCTGCGGACCAGGCATGGGAACTGCTGTAAAACCAATTATAGCATAAAATGTCGGCCCGGCGAACCAAAAAGGCAGCACGGCAAAAGCCGGCCACAGCAGGCATAAAATGATGAGCAGCAGGTGCGGCCCCGCGCGGATCATCTCACCGCACCCCTGCTCTCATTCCTGGAGTTTATGCTTGATCATATTTAGGTAATCGCCTCTCTGCTTTTGGTAAAAACCCCCTGTCCTTTGTTATTAAGCAAAACACATTCCGCTTTTGCCTACGTTTCGCCGCGTAGGGAAAGCTTTTACAAATTAACGGCAGCACGAACCTTTCCGGCAGCCTTTCCCGGCGTCCCTGTTCTCCCCGGGCAGGGGCAGCCCCTCTAAAATGTGCAAGGGGGTTTTAACGCAGGTTCCGCACCTTCGGCTCCGGCAACTGCCTTTTCGGATCGATTCCTGATCTTGCTGAACTTCCTAATAATAAATCCCAAGCGGATCCCCTTCCATATGTTTCCAAAGCATATGGAAGGCAACACTTTTTTCAAAGAGCGATGGCATTAGCTTCACCGGCGCCTTTCCCAGCGTTCCCTGTTTACCCCGGGCAGGGGCAGTTCCCATTAATGAAATCTTAGGGGGGAGGGTTTGCGGTTATCGCACTTTCAGGCCCCGGAAGCTTACACTCTCCACCAGTTGCTATTCCTGCAGCATCCCCCTGGATTAAACCTTCCCAGGGTACTCCTCTCCCAGGATCGCCATGGCAGGATCCCGGGCCACATTTTCCCCAAAAAGTTTATCCCAAGTGGTACTATCCGACTTCTTTAACCTGGCCTGGGAAAAGAAAGCGGAGTTTTTGGCACATTTTTCGGGGTGCAACCCCGTCACAAAGGGCCCCTGGGCTCTGGTGCGGCTCTGATCGGCGGGTTGCCGAGGATACGCCGATAGCCCTCCCTTGCCTCCAGTGCATACTCTGTTGGCTCAAAGGAGATATATGTTAACCGGTCGGCATAACCGGCCCGCAGGTTAGAGGTTTCGATCCCGGTGGTGCTGGTGAGGTAAAAAAGGGCGCCATTCCCCTTGGCCGGATTACGGTTCATAATGATATTTTTTCCGGTTTCTCTTTTGTTAACTGTTAAAATGGGCTTCGTTTCAGCATCGCTTCCGCCGGCAGCCTTTTTTGTTTGCAGTGAGCACCAAACCATGGCTGCTCCGCCTGCCATGGCGATAGCTAGGCTGATGATCAATACTTTGACTAATATGCGCAGTCTCAATCGAAGCACCTCCTTAGCAATCTTTTTCCCTGGACACCGGGATTCGTGACTAAACATCTTAACCTGGGCTATGAACGTAACCGTAACCCTTCCTTCAACACCCGGGGGGTGTCTATGTGGGAAATTTTTCAGTGCTCTTCACTGGGTAGCGGTAGGCAGAACGGGCATTGACCCGCGTTCTGGAATTTGGATAACGCTTTCGCCGCCCAAGGTTTTCTGCTTTTTGTTTTGAGCGGAAATAGCGACCGGGGGTACCGTCGGGCTGCATTTCCGGATTTCTTTCGGGAACTGCAGCATTTGCCTTGCGCCTGAACATGATAATGGCAGCACCGCGTTCGCGTTGCCCGCCGGGGTTCAAGCCATTGCTGCTGCTTTCCCGATGATTAATGGTATAAACATTATCCGGTCCTGCCGCAGGCCGGCTATTTATTTTCCTAAATGCCTTTGCCGGCATCATTTTTGCCTTGATCAGAGGGGCATGGGAAGGAACAGCGATCCCTACAGACTGATCGCCAGCGAGCCCTGGTTCCCTCAACATAAATTGGGCGCCCCTCCTCCGCTCTTCTAGCCTCCTTTTTTTTGTCCGCGCCGAGATTTTGCACAGGCTGCGCAGTTCAAAAATAATCAGAAGGATTGCCGGAAAAATAATAGCGCCCGCAAGGCCTGTCCTCGTCCCGGCAAAATTTATCAGATGACCAATAAAGGGAAAAGCATACTGCACCCTTCCCAGTAAATTTTGCGCTGGGACGGAAATCGGATCATTTACCTCAAGGGCATCGCCGCGGGTGGTAAACCAGCGGGCGCCCCCCCCTGTATGCACGCCGGCAACCCGGTGGGCCATGAGCCCCTGGCCTGCACCGTAATAAACAATGATATCTCCGGCTGCAATATCCTGCTGACCTGCCGGGCGGACGAGGAGGAGGCTTCCACCGGGGAATGCAGGAAACATACTGTCATCCCCGGCGATATACATCTGGTGCCCGAATACAGAAGGGGTTTCTCCCGTAATGTGATGCTGCACCAGGACAAAGGCCAAAAATGATGTGAAAAGATAAAAACACACGATGGCGGTGCCGAGAAGCAGTTTTGGCAGCGAGAGCAGGCGCCGCCAAACCGCCCTTGCATCCCTTCCTTTCATTTCCATTTCCAGCCGATCGTAATCCACTATGGAATAATCCTGCATCAGGTAACCCCTCTTTCTGTCATTCAGACAACGGTAAAAAACCACATAGAGATAGCCCGCCGGCCCTGCTCCAGGAGTTGCCATAAGAACGGCAAGGGCCTAAAAAAAGTGATACTATGATCAAGCTATTTTATCTTATCCTGGAATGTGTTTTGAAACGCCATTCCTTAGAGTTATTTTTGCTAATCCGGCGGGATAATTTTTTAGTACTGCTAAAGCAGCAGAGCGATCCTTCGTGGCAAAGCATTCCCAGCCCTATCTATGGAGGAGGCCCGCCTCGGCGCCCAGCCCATGGGAGAAAGCATAAAGGGCCGCCTGGGTCCGATCCTCCAGGTTTAATTTGCCGAGCAAATTGCTGATATGCTTTTTAACCGTATTCTCGCTGATACAATACTCCCGGGAAATGGCACGGTTGCTGAGGCCCTGGGCCAGCGCCCGGATGATATCTTTTTCCCTGGCCGTCAGTTCGGCAAAGGGCCCATTGCCTTCCGGGCTTAGAATATCGTCCAAAATTTCCGGATCATAGTAGCGCTTACCCCTGGCCACCAGGCGAATAGCGGAAATAAATTCTTCCGGAAGAGCGCTTTTAAGAATATAACCGTGCACATTTTCCATGCGGGCTGCCTTTATATCCTCCTTGGAAATTAAGGAAGCGAGCACAATAAAAGAACAGGAGGGCAAAAAGGCCTTTGCCCGGCGTATGAGCTCCATGCCGCTTCCCCCGGGCAAACACAGATCAACGATGGCCAGATCGGGTTTTACCCTTTTGATTAGTTCCAGCCCCTGCCGATAGGAGGCAGCAACCCCGGCCACATCCAGATCTTCTTCCTGGCTGATGATCAATTGAATTCCCCTTAGCACCAGGGGATAGTCATCAACAACAACGATTTTCACCGATCGATTCCCCCCTTCTTTCTGCAACTGCCTGAGGAATAAGCTTTTGGCCCTTTTACCCTCAAGGCTTTGTACAAACATGGCTATCCGGACCGTTCTACCATCCGGGCTTGTACAATTTGTCCCTCCGGCCCATTTATTATAGGGGAGAACGCATCATTTATTTGTTTAAATTTGACATCTGGGTAAAAAAATGTTTTGCTATAAAAAAACAAAAACCCCCGGGTCCTTACAGAGTACTTTCAAAATTGTGGCATATTTTCCGGAAAAGAACGGGAGAACGTCGTTAAAAAGAGGGTTGCCTCCCCATGGAAGCAACCCTCTTTCAATATTACCCAAAACTCTTTTAATTGTTTTCGTTATAAAAAGCTAGCTTGAATTTCCGCCGATAAATTCTCTGATCGCCCGAAAGTACCCGTGGAAATCTTCCGCGATGACAGAGTTATGGTCCGCCCCGGGAATAATAAAGAGCCTTTTCTGCGCAGAGCCGATCTCCCTGTCCAGCGTATAGGCCTCCTGGACCGCCACCAGGCTATCCATCTCCCCGTGAATGATCAGCGCGGGAAGAGAAATAGAGCGAACCTTCTCCAGGCATTCATCTTCGATCACTTTTAGATCGGTTGCTGCCATGGGTATCTGCAGGCGCCTGGCAATGCGGGCGGCACAGGGAAACCCGCTTTCGATGATCAACCCTTCGATCCCCTCCGCATGGCGGCCGGCCAGCTCCAAAGCGGGAACGCTGCCCATGGAACGTCCCATCACCCAGATTTCTTCCCGGAAACCAAGGTCTGCCATTTTTTCTTTGGCCATCCTCAGGATGGGCAGGGCATCGGAGATAAGCCCGGCAAAAGTTGGAAAACCACTGCTGCCCCCATAACCGCGGAATTCCGCTACGATAAGGTTGACACCGGCATATTTGAAATAGAAGGGGGCAATCTGGTTGTAATCGCCGGCCACCTCCCCGTTTCCATGGAAATAGAGCAGGGTGGGATAGCCCGGCTCCCCCTTAAAGAAACGACAGGAAACATGGTTGTAATCATCCACGGGCACACTGAAATCGAAGGCGAATTCGGGACATGCGCTTACCTCGCCGCTGGGGAAAAAAGCATAGGGCAACACATCCGGCCGATCGAGCAGATAATAATATGACATTAAACCTCTGCCTCCTTATAAAAAAAACTTCTGTTTTTAAGCACATTATACCATGAAAGGTCCATCAATCTGCTCACGCCTTTCCGTAACGATGCAGACCCGCAAAATAAAAATCACCATTATATACCCCGGTAGAAAATCGGCAGAACTCCTAACAAAATAGAAAAACCGGCATATATTTCCAGGGCACTAAATGCCCTTTTTATGCCGGTTTAGCATGGTACGCCCGGAGAGATTCGAACTCCCGACCTTCTGATCCGTAGTCAGACGCTCTATCCAGCTGAGCCACGGGCGCATGGTGGCGGAGAGAGAGGGATTCGAACCCTCGAAGCAGGCTTTAACCCGCTTAATCGCTTAGCAGGCGACCGCCTTCGACCGACTCGGCCATCTCTCCACATATATTATTTTTCATTGCCTCCAACAGGTCGTGGCGGAGGGGGTGGGATTCGAACCCACGGCTCGTTAGAGTCACTAGTTTTCAAGACTAGCTCCTTAAACCGCTCGGACACCCCTCCATGTCCATCCCATCCCCATATTCTCACGCTTGGAGGAATTCAGTATAGCACAGGGGTATCCTTTTGTCAATTGGTTATCAACCGCTCCGGCAGAATGACCCCGGGGTGGGAAGACGGGAAATATGGCCGCAGGACAGAGGGGATAAGCACGCTGCCATCAGCCTGCTGAAAGTTTTCCAAAATGGCTGCCACGGTACGCCCGATGGCCACACCGGAACCGTTCAGCGTGTGGGCATATTCCGCCTTGCTCCCCCGTTCGCCCCGGAAACGAATGCCGGCCCGCCGTGCCTGGAAATCCCTGAAATTGCTGCAGGAGGAGACTTCACGGTAAGCGCCGTAGGCAGGCATCCAGAGTTCCAGATCATATTTTTTTGCCGCGGAAAAGCCCAGATCACCGGTGCACATCAACATAACCCTGTAGGGCAGCCCCAGCAGCTGCAGAACCTTTTCCGCATCGGCCACCAGTTTTTCCAGTTCCTCAGAGGAATCCTCCGGGGCAGTAAATTTGACCAGCTCCACCTTGTTAAACTGGTGCTGCCGGATCAGCCCCCTGGTATCCCGGCCGTGGGCCCCGGCCTCAGCCCTGAAACAGGCGCTGTAAGCCACATAATAGAGGGGCAGCTCTTCCTTTTCCAGGAATTCATCCCGGTGCATATTGGTCACGGGCACCTCGGCCGTAGGGATCAGCCAGTAATCGGTCCCTTCCACATGAAAGGCGTCTTCGGCAAATTTGGGCAGCTGGCCGGTGCCCTGCATGCTTTTGCTGTTGACCATAAAGGGCGGGAAAATCTCCTTATAGCCATGTTTTTCCGTATGCAGATCGAGCATAAAATTGATCAGGGCCCTTTCCAGGCGTGCCCCTTCCCCCCGGTAGAGGGCAAAGCGCGTCCCGGTAATCTTGCCGGCACAGGCAAAATCAAGGATGCCCAGATCCGTCCCCACATCCCAGTGTGCCTTGGGGGCAAAAGCAAATTCCGGCGGGTCCCCCCAGCGGCGCACCTCTACATTGTCCTCTTCCAAAGCGCCGATGGGAACATCGGGATCCGCTATGTTGGGGATGCTGAGCAGGAGGTCTTCCAGCCGCTCATCGAGCTCCCGGATCTCCTCGTCCAACTGACGCATGCGCTCGTTGGAAAAGCGCATCTTTTCCATCATCTCACCGGGTTCCTTCCCCGCCTTCTTTAGGAGGCCGATCTCTTTGGAAACGGTATTGCGCTGATGCTTCAACGTTTCCGTTTCCTGCAGCAGCTTGCGCCGTCTTTCGTCCATCTGCAGGAACTCTTGCAGATCCACCTGTTCGCCTTTATCCGCCATAGCTTTGGCCACTATCTCCATATTTTCCCTTACAAAACGAAGATCCAACATTTTTTCGTTTACCTCCTCGACGATCTGTCATCGCCATGGCTCTCTCTGGTTGCAAGGCAAAGAATGGCAATGATAATGATAATGAGCTTTCATGGCAATTCACCATATGCCGGACCCACAGCAGCAACGAAGCATCTGTTTACATCTCTTCGGGCGCCAGGATGCCCAGGAGCGCCAGCCCGTTGCGCAATACGGTCCGCACCCCCCGGATGAGCAGGAGCCTGGCATTTTTTGATTCCTCATCCGCCGCCAAAACGGGGCAGGTATGGTAAAATTTATTAAAATCCCGGGCCAGAACGATTAGGTAATGGGCCAGCACCGAAGGCTTCAGCTCTTCGGCAGACCTTTTGATCTGTTCGGAAAAACGGGACAGGGTAATGATCAGCTGCTGTTCCTCCGCGGCATCAAAATGCCCTCCTAGCGTCAAAAAGCCGGAAGCGGCTTCTTGGGGGATCTCTTTCCCGTCCCCCCCGGAAAGGCCTGCTTCCGCCCGGCGCAGGATACTGCAGATGCGGGCATGGGCATATTGGACATAGGGAGCCGTCTCGCCGGAAAAGTCCAGGACGCTGTCCCAGTCGAACTCCACATCTTTGATACGATCGTTGATCAGGTCGCCAAAAATCACCGCCCCCAGGCCTACGGCATGGGCCGCGCCCGGCTTATCCTCCAGATCGGGGTTTTTTTCCCTGATAATGCTGCCCGCCAGCTTAATGCTCCTTTCCAGCACATCCTTCAGGAAGATGACATTGCCCACCCTGGTGGACATGCGCCCCTCCTTAAAATGAATGAGGCCAAAGGGCACGTGGATACAATCTTTAGCCCAGGGGAAACCCATCAGTTCAAGGATTTTAAAAAGCTGCTTAAAATGCAGGATCTGCTCTGAACCCACCACATAGAAAAGCTTGGAAAAATGATATCTTTCGTAGCGATAAATGGCTGCTGTCAGGTCACGGGTGATATATAGGGCCGCGCCGTCCTTTTTCTGCAGCAGGCAGGAGGGCAGGCCATAAGGCTCCAGATCGGCGACAAGGGCGCCCTCGCTCTCCCTGGCCAGACCTTTTTCCCGGGCCAGCTCGATGGTCCCTGCCAACAGATCGTTATAAAAACTTTCCCCCTGATAGGAGTCAAAGGAAATCCCCATAAAGTGGTAGAGCCGCTGAAATTCCTCCAGGCTCAGCGCCCGGAAGCGTTCCCATATTTTCACGGCCTCCCCATCGCCCTTTTCCAGCTGGCGGAACCGTTGCCTGGCTTCATCATCCAACCCGGGGTCCGCCTCCGCCTCTTTGTGAAAGCGAACATAGAGTTGAAAAAGGTACTGGACAGGATCCTTTTCCAGAAGGGCCTCTTCCCCCCAGCGCTGGTAGGCGGCGATCAACTTGCCAAACTGGGTCCCCCAGTCCCCGAGATGGTTGATCCCCACCACATTGTACCCCAGGGCCCCATAGAGCCGGTAAAGGGCGCTGCCGATAACGGTGGAGCGCAGATGCCCCACGCCAAAGGGCTTGGCGATATTGGGAGCCGAATAATCGATCAGGACCGTTTGCCCCTCCCCCTCCTCCAGAAAACCATAGCCCCGGCCTTTTCCCAGGGCGTCCGTCAGAGCGGCGGCGGCCAGAGCCGGGCGGCGCACATAAAAATTGAGGTAGGGGCCTGAACTGAGGGTTTTTTCCAGCAAGGCCCCCGGTTTGATCTGTTGGGCCAGGGAAGCAGAAATATCCTTGGGCGACTTTTTCAGCCGGCGGGAAAGAACAAAACAGGGGAAGGCATATTCCCCCATATCCGCATCGGGCGGTATCTCCAGGAATGATTCGACTTCCCCGGGAGACATTCCCGTCAGGGGAGCCAGGGTATCCACGATTTCTTTTTTAAATTGCAGCAAGCCGGCATCACAACCTTTAATACTATATTTAAAAAGCTTTTGTCGTTCATCATTATTTTATCCCAAGTGGGCAGGGAAAACAATCTATTCGTGGAAAAAGGCGGGAAAAGGTGGCTGGGGGCTTTCTAGGCGCGCCTCCGGCACAGGCTTGGGCACACTCCTGAGGAGGACGCCCCCTTAATCTGCGGTGCATCCGGGGCGTGGGTTTGGTGCTATGGGGCTTGGCGCCGGCTGTCCTGGGCGCCTTTTTTTCTGGCAAATAAATAAAAATGATGCTGAAGCACAGGTTTGAGCTTTAGCACCATTTTTTCTTTTTTATTCCTAAAGGCAGGTTACATCAAAGATGTGCAGTCTCATAGGCGCCTCGAGAAAGATTACTCGGGATTGATAAAAAAGGGATGGCTGATTTTTTCGCAATAATGATAACCCTCGGGAGGCCTCCAGGGATCCCCTTCGATCTGCAGGACGAGTCTGTCAAAGGAAAAGTTTTCACCCAGCGTGAGCAGCAGGGCATCGGTAAATAGCTCTGCCAGCGCCCTTTCCTTTGCCCCCCCGGTCGGCGGGAACAGCTCGGCAAAAGAGGCCTCCCAGTTCAAAACAACTTCTTTTCCCTGCATGCGGATCTCCTTAAGATAGGGTTTTACCGGAAGAAAAGAATCACTTTCCCGCAGGACCTCGTTTACCAGCTCGATTAGTTCCATCGGGCCGGCCGCTTCCCGGGGCAAAAGATAATAGCGATTATCAGATCGGTAGGGAAGATAAAGGATGGGTTTCTGCCCAAAACGGCGGGGTGGAAAAATTTTATCGATGAGCAGCCCCTCACCGCCCAAAGCGGTTACCTCCTGCCCATCCAGCAAAAACTGTATACCGTGAACCGCAGGAAATTGGGAAAGTGTCAATACCAGGGAATCGATCAGGCCCTGTAACTGTGTTGAGCCGCAAAGCTTATCCAGCTTGGCCGGAAGGCTGACGTAAAGGATCCCCCCCTGCTCCTCCACATCGATATGCACCTCTTTGGGAATGGTGCGGGAAAGGCCGCTGGAGCTTCGGGGACCCTTGGTCAGTTCATTGATGGCCGTCTGCTGCCCCTGGGGGGAGGCCTTGACGCGGCGGTTTACCGGAACAAGGTTAAGGGCTTCCTCGTCAAAGAAGTAAAGAGTTAAAAAATTTTCCCCTTCCTGTTTCCCAAAGGTTACCGGCTGATAAATGGTTTTGGCCTGCTCCCCTTCCTCCGGGGAACTGCTATTTTTGACCAGGCCCCCGGCAGTGGTAGTTTCCAGGATAAAAAGATTGCCATCTCCCCCGGCCAGGACCAAAATATTGCCGTCGCCGGAAAGAGCATTCTTTTCAATGCGGCTGGCCATCTCGATCTCCTGCAAAACATGGCCATAATTGTTCATGATAATTATTTTGCTCACATCCTCGCTATATTCCTGCCAGGAGGAAGCAACTATTTTTTCGCCGGAAAAAGAAAAATCAAGCAAGGCCCCGCTGGGAATTTTTTTCTCCCAGAGAAGAAACCCATCGCTGTTAAAGGCCCAAAGATTATTGTTTCCCACTGCAAAAGCATTATAGGCCAGCAGGTAGCGCCCTTCCCCTGTCAGGCCGAGCCAGCTTATTTCCTTATCGCTGCCGGGCTGAGCAGACCATGCCTGGAGGGGATAGCCCTCCTTACCCAGCCGGTAGCACTGCAGCTCGCCCCCATCAAAAAGGGCAAAATAATCCCCCCCTGCGGAAACGGCAGCCAGCTGCGCATCCTTTTCCCAAAGCGGCTCCCCTTCCCGAGCTATTTTAAAAACCTTGTTATCGGGGCTTTCCTCTTCCAGAAAAAATATTTCCTCCCCGGAGGCGGGGTAAAGATCTATGAGCAGCCCTGTTTCCATTTCCCAGAGGAGCGAACCCAGCCGATTCAGGCAGCGGAGGGTGTTTTTCTCCTCTTCCAAAACACTTAGCAGGAGCTGATCGCCCTTTTTATTGAAAACCAAATGTTCAATTTTTCCCTCAAAGGAAAGCTCCCAAAGGATTTGCCCTGCATCGTCCAAAAAATAGACCTTGCCCTGATCCGTCCCCACCCCGGCAAAACGGCCGTCCTCCGTCAGGGCGGCACAAATAGGCAGTCCCTCTGAGGTTATCTCCCAGCAAAGATTGCCCTGATCATCCAGCCGGCTGATCGTCCTGCTTTCGGAACTGAAAAGAATGTTTTCCCCGCCGCGGGAAACGGAAAGGGTAAAAATCTTCATTTCCGGATTGAGCACAGAAAAACGCCCCCGCCAAAAGGGTTCTCCCAACAGGGCTTCCTTGCCCGTGACAAGAGGCTCCACCGGCTCCTCGCCGGACAATGTCTTTAACTTTGGACTGCAGGATGGTATGGCCAGCATAAAAATAAAAGGTATGAAGAGCAGCAATATGTATTTAAAGTGTCTGTTCATAGAGCGTCCTCCCGATAAGGCAGGGCAGATTCCCTGATTTTTCATCTTATTGTAAAGGACAGGTATTACAATGATGTTATCAAACCTTTAAGTTTACATAATAATCTCATTTTCGGGCTGAATGGACGGATCGATTGGCAATGAAAAGGAAAAGACGCTTCCCTTCCCCTCCTGGCTTTTTACGCTGATCTGCCCGCCGTATTGTTCCACAATTTCCCGGCTGATGGCCAGGCCCAATCCTGTGCCGCCCAGGTAACGGGAACGGGATTTATCAACCCGGTAAAAGCGTTCAAAAATCAGTTCCTGGCATTCCGGCGGGATACCGCAGCCGGTATCCTCCACGGTCACCTCTGTTTTTCCCTCCCCCATCCGGGCGCTGAGCTTGATCCATCCGCCGGGGGGGGTAAACTTGATGGAGTTGTCCAGGAGATTAAAAAGCACCCTTTTTAAAGACTCCGGAGAAACATGGAAAAAAGGAAGATCTGTGGGGATATGGGTGAAAAATTGTTGTTCTTTCCTTTCCAGCCGGGGCCGGGTCAGCTCGGCAACCTCCTCCAGGATCTGCCCCAGTGAAATAATTTCCCGCTTATCGGCCACCTCCTGGCGCCGGGTCAGATCGAGCAGATCCTCCACCAGATAAATAAGGCGCTGCGTTTCCTGATTGATATCCTGCAGGAATTCCTTCTGCTGCTCGGGACTCATTTCGTAGTTTTGCAGCGACTGCAGACAGACATGGATGGAAGCCAGGGGCGTGCGCAGATCGTGGGAAACATCGGCCACAAAACGCGTCAGGCGCAGATTCATATCTTTGAGCCGGGCGGCCATGATATTAAACTGTTCGGCCAGGCGGCCGATCTCATCCCTGGAGGAAACGGCTATTTTTTGATCGAGGTTTCCCTCGGCCATCTGCTGTGCCGCCACGGTCAGCTCCTTGATTGGCCCGGTCAGATGATGGGCAAAGAGCACCACCAGCATACCTGCCAGCAACATGGCGGCAATAGTGGAAAAGAAAAGAAAGCTGCGCACGGCGGCCAGCGTCTCATGCACGGGATCCAATGAAGCAGACAAGAAAACCGCTCCCTGGAGGATATTATCCCGCTCCACGGGTACGGCCAGCTGCAGAACCCACTGGGAGGAAAGATTGCTGTACTGTATATTACGGCCGACCCTTCCTTCCAGGGCTTCCTTGATCTCCGGCCTTTCCAGGCGGTTTCCCAGATACCCCCCCACGCGCAGGGAGTCCCCTAAAACGGTATACTGGGGATTGACGATGATTACCCGGGCATTGATCTGCCGGCTGAAATTTTCCGCAGCGCTGCTGAGCAGCACGGAATCCGCCCCATCCCGCAGGTAGGTAAAAATAAACTGGGCAGCAAGCTTTCCCGTTCGCTCCAGATTTTCCTCCTCTGAGCTGAGGTAATACTGCTCCAGCATATTTAAAAGGATCAGGCCCGTTACCAGCATAACGGCAACGATGACTAAAAGATAGGTGATCGTCATGCGGAAGCGTATGCTTCTCCACATCTTTTTTCCTTTTTAAACCTCCCTGAATTTATATCCCGTGCCCCAAACAGTCAAAATATAAAAAGGTTCCGCCGGAAATTCCTCAATTTTTTCCCTCAAATGGCGGATATGGACATCTACCGTCCTGGCATCGCCGCAATATTCGTAGCCCCAGATCTCCTCCAGGAGCAGATCCCGGGAAAAAACCCTGCCCGGGCTCGATGCCAAAAAGCTGAGCAGTGCATATTCTTTGGAGGTAAGGGAGACCTCCCGCCCTTTGACGTTTACCCTGTGTTTGATCAAATCTATCTCGATATCCCCTATCCTGACCACTTTGTTCCCCGTAAAGCTATGCCTGGCCGTGCGCCGCAAAATGGCCCGGATGCGGGAAAGCAACTCCCGGGTGTTAAAAGGCTTGGTCATATAATCGTCGGCGCCCAGCTCCAGGCCAAGAATTTTATCGATATCCTCGTCCCTGGCCGTGAGCATGATGATGGGAACCTGGGAGTCCCGGCGGATCGTCCGGCACACCTCAAACCCATCGATCTTGGGCAGCATGAGATCGAGTATGATCAGCTGCGGTTCCTCCCGGCCCGCCGCCTTGAGAGCCTCCTCCCCGTCATAGGCTACGGAAACGATAAAGCCCTCTTTCTCCAGGCTAAACTTTAAAGCCTTGGCCAGCGTTTTTTCGTCCTCCACGAGAAGTATTTTTTCATTCATTTTCGCCTTCCCCCTCTGGGAAAAGTTTCCTGTATCTCCTCATGACCTCCTGCATATCCTCCCAGACCGGCTTTTTTTTCCGCGGGTCCCGCAGCAGCGCAGCCGGGTGAAAAGTGGGCAAAACATCCCGTCCATCCAATTGCTGCCACCTGCCCCGCTGAGCCGTAATGGAAAAGGAAGGATCGATCAACGCTCTGGAGGCCACAGCCCCAAGACAGACCAGGATTGGCGCATCGATTATCTCTATCTGCCTTTTCAGCAGGGGCAGACAAGTGTCGATCTCGCTTTTTTGGGGGTTGCGGTTTCCCCGCGGCCGGCATTTAACCACGTTGGCGATATAAATTTCTTCCCTTTTCAGGTTTGAAGCGGCAAGAATGCGATCCAGCAGGGCGCCTGCTGCCCCCACAAAGGGGCGGCCCAGGCGGTCCTCCTCGCCCCCTGGCCCCTCTCCGATAAATATGATACGGGCATAGGGCGAGCCTTCGCCAAAAACAACATTTTGGGCGCCTTCCCGCAGGGGACAGCGGCGGCAGTCCAGGCATGATTCCTTCAGTTTTTGCAGCTCTTCGCAGCAATTTCTTTTTTCCTGATCCTGGCCTTGAAGATATTTAAAAAGATCGACCTGTTCCGGCAAATGATCCACCACCATTAAAATTGAACCCTTCACAGCAAGTGTGGCGGAGCCCCCTAGAAGACCCCCCATCAAAAGATGATTAGCTATCTCCCCTAATTGGTACCCCGCATATCCTGCCACCTTTCCCTGGCCATGCGGATAATCCCGGCATCATTGATGCTTTTATCATTGATAATTCTGGTAAAATAGAGGATGGCCTCCCTGTCGTTGCCCAGGCGCCTGCTCAGATCCCCCATGACATAAAGCGTACGGGCCATATTGCCGATCTCGGCGTCCTTTTCAAAGGCCTCCTTGTAATAGTGCAGCGATTCGGTCATATATTTTATTTCCGGTTCCCCTTCGCCGGAGAAACGGTAGAGCCAGGCGGTATGCAAAAGCAGGCCCGCCAGCAAAATATTTCTGCCTTTTTGCAGCAAGGCGCAGTCGATGGCGCGCCTGTAGGCCAAAATAGCCAGATCGATCGTGCGTTTGCCGCTAAAATCGATGGTGAATTTAAATATTTTGTTTTTAAGGATCTCTTTTGTCTTTTCACCCGGGGCCGAAAATCCTTCGGTAAAACCATAACCACAAACCGGACAAATATTCACATTGTAAAAAAGAGGGTTTTCTCTCTTATAGTGAGTGCAAAAGTCAGTATCTATCTTGGAAACAACATATTTGCTCCTGCGCACTTTGGAACTTTTAAACTGATGGCCGCAGGACAGACATGTCAAACTTTTCAGGAAAAGATCGTCCATTGCCGTCTCCCCATCCTTAGAATGATAACTATTACAGCATATTTTTTAGCGTCGCACACCTTTTTTCTGGCCACCATAAGTCCTTATTCTTCATGCAGCGAAGTTTTCCTCTAATTAAAACGAGGAGGATCCTAGAAATATTGCCCATTAAAAAGCCTGGCGGGATAAGTCCGTCAGGCATTGGCTGCGAAAGAAAAGCAAGCGGCCGGGTAAAACTGCTCTCCTCCCCGGTTTATGGCAAGGCTAAATACCCCTGTCCTGCATCTTTTCCGCCTCGCTTAAAAGATTGATATCCAAGCCGGACATGGCTTCGCCCAGGCCCCTGGAAACCCTGGCCACCAGATCGGCATCAGCGAAGTGCCGGGTGGCTTCCACGATGGCAACGGCCCTTTTCTGGGGATCCGCCGACTTGAAGATGCCGGAGCCGACAAAAATCCCGTCAGAACCCAGCTGCATCATCAAGGCTGCATCGGCTGGCGTGGCAATTCCTCCTGCGGCAAAATTGGCCACCGGAAGTTTCCCCGATTCCCTTAGATCCAGCAGTAGTTCAAAGGGAGCGCCCCATTCCCTGGCCAAAGCCATCAGCGTCTCCTCCGGGGCATGTTCTACCTGCAGAATCTGCCCGGTTATCCTGCGCATATGGCGCACGGCTTCCACCACATTGCCCGTGCCCGGCTCCCCCTTGGTGCGAATCATGGCCGCCCCCTCGCCGAGGCGGCGAAGCGCCTCGCCAAGATCCCTGGCGCCGCAGACAAAGGGAACATTAAAAATGTGCTTGTTGATATGGCAGTATTCATCAGCCGGGGTTAATACTTCGCTCTCGTCGATATAATCCACCCCCAGGGAGGCCAGCACCTGCGCCTCGGCAAAATGCCCGATGCGGCATTTGGCCATAACGGGAATAGTCACAGCCTCCATGATCGCGACAATTTTTTCCGGATCCGCCATGCGGGCCACACCGCCGTCGCGGCGTATATCCGCCGGCACCCTCTCCAGCGCCATGACTGCCACGGCGCCGGCAGCTTCGGCGATCTTCGCCTCTTCCGGGTGGGTGACATCCATAATAACCCCACCCCGCATTATTCCTGCAAGGCCTTTTTTCCCTCCGAAGGTATCTTCCTTTGACACTTTCCTCACCCTCCTGCCTTAAGGCGTATTAACAATAACTAATAAAAAAATTTCTCGTCAGGGTCGCAAAATTTTCCGCGTTCACTGCTAATGTCAGCCCGGCCCTTTTCGTCTTATCCGGGATAAATTTTTTGCTGCCGCGTAAAAACTTACCTTCAGGAGTTATTATCTCACAAAAAAAAACTACTTTCAATAATTGATTCCACAGCAACAATATGTTCCGGCACAAGCCGTCAGCCTAAAATATGCAGCTTCCTCCGGCTGAGGAAACGCTCGATGGAAATATTGATGAGCTCGTCGATCAACTGTGCAAAGGTGAGCCCGCTGGCCTCCCAAAGCTTGGGGTACATGCTGATGCTGGTAAAACCCGGCATGGTGTTGATCTCATTGACAATAATTCTGCCCTCATCGGGCTGATAGAAGAAATCGACGCGGCCCAGACCGTGACATTCTATGGCCAGGAAGGCCTTCACCGCATCGGCCTGGATCGATTCGATGATTCTTTTTTCCAGCGGCGCCGGGATAAGCAATTCGGAGCGATTATCCAGATATTTGGCCTCATAATCATAAAATTCATTGCAGGGAATAATCTCGCCGGGAAAGGAAGCAATGGGCTTTTCACCACCCAGGACGCTGCATTCGATCTCCCGGCCGGGAACGTTTGCTTCAACGATAACCTTTAGATCAAAGCGCAGTGCCCCATGGATCCCCTCCAGCAAAGCCTCCCGCTGAAAACATTTGCTGATTCCCACGCTGGAACCCAGATTAGCAGGTTTGACAAAGCAGGGATAGCCCAGCTTCTCCTCGATTTTCCCAACGATCTCCCCGCTCTTTTCCTCCCACTGCCAGGCATAAAAAGCCAGGAAGTCCCCTATATTAAGCCCCCTATGGCGAAAAAGAATTTTCATAAATTCCTTATCCATGCCTGCCGCTGAAGCAAAAACCCCGGCACCCACATAGGGGAGCCCAGCCAGTTCCAGAAGGCCCTGGATGGTGCCGTCCTCTCCACAGGGCCCATGGAGGACAGGAAAGGCCAGATCCAAAGGGATAAAACTGCTTCCCGCAGTTTCCCCTCCCCTGCCCAGCAACAAAATTCCCGGGGAAGAGGGGTCGGTTATCATCGCCGCATCGAAGCAATCACCGGGAATATCCTTTTTTTTCAGCGCCCCCAGGGGATCCCCCCCCGCCAGCCAGCGTCCCTCTTTGCTAATGCCAATGGGTATGACATTATACTTCAGCGGATCCATGGCCTCCATCACAGATGCAGCCGATTCGAGGGAGACCTCGTGCTCCCCGGAACGCCCCCCGAAAAACACACCCACATTTAGTTTTTCCGGCAAAATTACCAGCCCCTTTAAATCGTTTTTTGCATAGCCCTTTTATCATATGCATCATATGCATCCCGGGGCAGAATTTTCCCTGGGCCATAGCTGGAACCCCGATAGTAACGAGCCCCCCTCTTCTTCCCGGGGAGCTCGCTTGGCGTTTTTTCTACTTGTCTTTTTCCTCTTTTGCTGCTTTGGCAGCAGCGATTATCTTGTCGCTCTCCTGGAAGGGAACTTCCTCGTAATGGGAAAAGCTCATTTTAAAGACGCCCCTTCCCTGGGTCATGGAACGCAGATCGATGGCATAGGTAAACATCTCCGCCAGGGGCGCCTGCACCTTGATGGTCTGCATTCCTTCCCCGGGGATCATACCCTGGATGCGGCCCCTTCTGCTGTTCATATCGCCCATGATATCGCCCATGAAATTTTCCGGGATATCGATCTCCACATCCATAATCGGTTCCAGGAGAACGGGATCGGCATTTTCCATGGCGCCGCGAAAAGCCATTGCCGCAGCTATCTTAAAGGCCATCTCGGAAGAGTCCACCGTATGAAAGGAGCCGTCATAGAGGGCAACTTTGATATCCACCACGGGATAACCAGCCAGTATCCCTTCCTCCATGGTCTCCACAACCCCTTTTTCCACAGCGGGAATATATTGACGGGGCACCACGCCCCCCACAATTTTATCCTCAAAAACAAAGCCTTCTCCCCGGGGCATGGCGTTCAGTTCCAGGAAAACATGTCCGTATTGCCCCCGGCCTCCGCTCTGTTTTTTATATTTTCCTTCCTTCTTGGAAATGCCGCGGATGGTCTCCTTGTAGGGGACTTTGGGGGTGCTTAAATTAACCTCCACACCGTACCTTTGCGCCAGGCGACCAACGACCACGTCCAGATGCGTATCGCCCATGCCGGAAATGATAATCTGCTTAGTCTCCGTATTGCGTTCCACGCGGAAAGTGGGATCCTCTTCCAAAAAACGTGCCAGGCCCACACCGACCTTATCTTCATCGCCTTTGGATTTTGGTTCAATAGCAAAAGAGATAACCGGTTCGGGAAAATCCAGCGGCGGGAAGATAATGGGCGTCCCCTTGTCGCAGAGCGTATCCCCGGTGGTGGTTACAGCCAGCTTGACTAGCGTACCGATATCCCCCGGGCAGATCTCCGGCGTCTGAATCTGCGTCTTCCCGCGCATAAAAAAGATATTGCCCAGCCGTTCCGTTTTTTCCTTGCCGGTATTATAAATTTGCGAATCTGCCTTGAGCGTGCCGGAAAAAACCCGCACGTAATTAACCCGGCCCACATAGGGGTCCGCCAGTGTTTTGAAGACGAGGGCAGACAAAGGCTCATCGGCGGTTGGCCGGCGGACGGCCTCCTCGTCTTTTCCGGGGACCCGGGCGGAGGCCCCGGGGCGATCTGCCGGAGAAGGCAGTGCGCTAGCAATGAGATCGAGGAGGGGCTGCATGCCCAAATTTTTCGTGGCCGAACCGCAAAGAACGGGAATGATCTTCCCTTCCAGGGTGCCGATGCGCAGTGCCCCGCGGATCTCCTCTTCATTCAGGGACTCTTCCTCGAGGTATTTTTCCATCAGGTTATCGTCCGCCTCAGCAGCTGCCTCGACGACCTTTTCCCGTAGTTCCTCCGCCTTTTCCCGCAGTTCTGCCGGTATCTCGTCCTCGCGAACTTTGAGACCCGATTCATCCTCATAAAAAAGCGCCTTCATCTTGACCAGGTCCACCACTCCCCGAAAGGACTCCTCCTTGCCGATAGGATACTGCAGGGGAAAGACC
>CAZAQM010000007.1:18231-21673 GCA_964487385.1 uncultured Dethiobacter sp. | reverse complement strand
GCCTTAAAAGAATGCTATGGACATCAAATGGTCAGGATGGATATTTTCAGCATACACTTGCTGTATTTCCTTCACCCTGGAATAATTAGCCAGCCCGGAACCCCAGGAAATTAAAAGCGGTCAGCTTTAAAAAAACCAGGCAGTACCTGGTTTTTTTAAATTTACATTTTAAGGATGGGGACACCTTACCTTGGGGTAGGAAAATCATTTCTGTTGTACACCCTGGAATGGAACACTTTGTGTTTGGGAGGAGATGCCCTGCGCGGGGGATAGTGGTAAACCCTGCGTCTGAGGCGGCATGTTTTGTGTCTGGAATGGTATATTCTGTGACAGATTAGGCGTTTGGCCAGATGGAGCGTTTTGATTGTATGAATTTTGAACTGCAAGTTGCTCTGCAAACTGTTGTTGTTGCTGTTGTTGCTGTTGTTGATGTTGCTGTTGCTGCTGTGGCTGATTATTGACCGGCAGGCGCCTTCCAATTTTTTTAGGAAAGCGAATAGTCAACAATCCGTTTTTTACATTGGCGGCAGCCTGCTCGGAATTGGCTTCCAGGGGCAGCGAGACGAACCGGTTGTACCTTCTGATGTTTTCCCTTTCCTGGTAGACGATATTCAGTGTTTCCTTTTCCAATCCCAAAACGATCTCCCCGCCCACTGACAACATGCCGTCCCTGACCTCAACGTGCACAGACTGCTCTTCTATTCCCGGCATTTCAAAGATATAGACCACTTCGCCGGTAGATTCCAATATATCGACCCTGGGGATTAAATGAAAGTTTTCCAGAGGATTTCCTGCTCCGGTAAAAGGGCTTTGAACCTGGTAGTACATTTTTATACCCATTCCTTTCTTGAGGCGTAAATAAAATGGGTGAAGCAGGAAAAGAAAGGGTAATAGAGACGACCAGTTTATACTTTTACCCTGCGTTTGGCAACCGGATCAGATTTGGGCAGACGGCATTCCAGGATTCCATTGTTATAGCTGACGTCCAAATGTTCGGCTCTGACGCTGGTCGGCAGGGCAACCGTACGGTGCAGGCTGCCGGTGCTGCCGCCCATCATGGAAAGGGCAGAAATGCTTAGAGAATCATCGGTGGCCGTGATATAAATATTATTGGGATCCACATTGGGGAGGTCAGCCGTTACGACAACATCATTGTTGGTTTCCGCCAGCTCGACCCTTGGTTGTGCCAAACCGGATATGGCGTTAATTCCCGTCATCATGCCAACCACCGGCCTAAAATAGGGGGCAGGGGACTGCCATGCCGGCATGGCTCCGGTCTGGGGAATCATGGCATTAGCATAGGGAAGCTGATAGACCAGGGGAGAAATGCCTCCCATCCCTGTTTGATAAGGCACACTATAGCCCTGAATCTGGGGAGGGATCTGCAGCGGGATAAGCGGTTGGGAGGAGATGCCCTGCTGGGGAAAATAGGCACTGCTCTGCCATGGGTTCATCGTTGTATACATATTCTGTCTCCTTTGCTAGTGGTTTTCCTTGCCTGCTGTCACCCTTTATAACTTTTCCCAGGCGGAACAAAATATTCAGCAATAATTTATGAACTTTAGCGGCAGGCATTGGAAAGCTCTTATCTGGCAATACAAAAATCATCCAGATGGCCAAAATCGTTGGCAAAGATCACCTCGAAAAGGGAACCATTTTTCTGCAAAAGGCTGACGGAAGTATTTTCGACGTGAATGTTCCATATTTCTTTTTCCTGCAGGCCCATATATTTATGAAGTACCGTGCGGATAGCGCCCCCATGGCTGACAATGGCTACATCCCCGTTCTCCGCTAATGGATGGAGGGAAGCAAAAAATTTTTCCATCCTGGCGCGAACCTGGCGCAAGGATTCCCCCCCCGGCGGAGCATTTTGAAAGGGATTCCTGTTCCACCTCCGCATTTCCTGCGCGTAGGTGAGCATGATCTCCTCATGGGTAAGCCCTTCCCATTCTCCAAAATTGATCTCGCGCAACAGGGGGCTTTTTTGCGGTTTAATCCCCAGGGCCTCCCCCACTGCCTCTGCAGTTTTTACTGCCCGTATAAGATCGCTGCTAAAAAGAGCTGCTATATGTATATCCTGAAAACGAAACGATAGTTTTTCAGCCTGCCGGCGGCCCTGCGGGGAGAGATCCACATCCTCCCAGCCCACATAACGCCTTTCCTCATTAGCTCTCGTCCTGGCATGACGGATCAAATATATCTTCACTAGTTATTTACCTTTTTCCTTCCCTCTTTTTTCCAAAGTTATTCTCCGATCACTTTAACGAGAACCCTTTTTTCCCGCCGTCCATCAAATTCTCCGTAAAAGATCTGCTCCCAGGGGCCAAAATCGAGCTTGCCCCCTGTAATGGCCACAACCGATTCCCTTCCCATGATCTGCCTTTTTAAATGGGCATCTGCATTGTCTTCAAAACCATTATGGGCATATTGCGAAACCGGTTCATGGGGAGCAAGCTTTTCCAGCCAGATGGCAAAATCGCGATGCAGACCGCTTTCGTCATCATTAATAAAAACACTGGCCGTTATATGCATGGCATTGATAAGGCAAAGGCCCTCCCTGATTGCACTTTTATCCACAATTTCCTGAACGCGGGAGGTGATATTGATGAATTCCACCCTCTTTGCCGTTTTGAAATAAAGGTATTCCCTGAGAGATTTCAAATCATTATGCCCCTTTCAAATATATTCCTGAAGCGCCCTGAGCTATGAAGAACAACGGGCGCAAATACCTCTGATATAGACTTCCTGTTCCTCGGCAATATATCCCGGCTTTAACCCGGCAAGTTCCGGTATTTTCAATTCCCTGAGGCACTCGACCCTGCCACAGGAGCGGCAGATAAAATGGGGATGGCAATGGCTGCTGCCGCCGCAGCTGCAGGCGGCAAATCGCCAATTCCTGTCTCCTGTCTCAACCCTGTGTATGATCCCTGCCTTGAGAAATGCTTGCAGAGAACGGTAGATGCTCACAAAGTTAAATTCCATATCGGCTAAGCCGGCGGAAATCTCCTGCTGCGTCAGAGGGTTTCTCGTCTGAAGAAGCAGTTTGAGCAAGGCAACCCTGCCGGGGGTTTTTTTCAAACCGGCCTTGGTCAAAAGAGCACAGGCTTGTCTTTGCGGATCGCTAACCATAACAGTTCACCTTTATCGTTTTTTTTCCTGCTTATATCTTCCAGGGAAAAAACCTGCCGGCCCTCCGGGCGAGGGAGGGCAAGAAAGAGCTGAAAAAAATAGCCGCGGCACAAATAACGATGGAAGCACCGGAAGGGATATTGAAATAATATGAAACGGTTAAGCCAGCCAAACCGCTGGACACCCCCACGATCACAGAAAAAAGAAGCATCAGGCGGTAATTTCTGCTGAAGCGGTAGCCTGAAGCCGCGGGGATAACCAGCAGGGCGGAGGAAAGAACGACCCCGACAACTACAACGGAAACGACTATCGT
>CAZAQM010000007.1:0-18221 GCA_964487385.1 uncultured Dethiobacter sp. | reverse complement strand
AGGGCCAGCGAAGCCAAAAGGCCCAGGTAAAGGCCTGTGGAAGGCAGTCCGTTGGCCCTGGCCAGTTCCTCATCAAAAGAGATGGTCAGCAGTTCTTTGAAAAAAAACAAAATGAATAGCAGGACGAGGATCATTACCCCTGCTAAAAACTGCAGATCTTGAAGGGAGACCGCCAGCACGTTACCAAACAGAAGGCTGAACAATTCGGGGAAATAGCCCTCCTTGAAACTGATCAGCACGATTCCCACAGCCATTCCGGAGGCAAAAAATATACCGATAACCGTATCCTCCTGCATATTGCCGTAACGGCTGATATAGCCGATTAAAAGAGCCAGCAAAATGGCAAATGCACTTCCCGTATAAAGCGGGTTAACCCCTGTTAAAACACCGATGGCCATGCCTGCGAGTATGGCATGGGAGATCCCCGCCCCCATAAAAGAAAGTCTGTTGAGCACGACAAAAAATGATAGCGTGGAACAAAGCAGCCCGACCATGATCGCCGCCAAAAATGCCCGCTGCATAAAACCGTACTGAAAAATCTCCACTGCCTCACGCCCTCACTTTTTCGGAAATGAGATCAAATTCACAGCGGTAGGCCTTTTCCAAATCGGAGCTCCCCAGAACGTCCTGGGGCGCTCCGTGGATATGCATGGTCCGGTTAATGCAGATGAGCCGGTTGGCAAAGCGGGAGATCATGACCAGATCATGGGATACGATCAACACCGTAAGCCCGCAGGCAGATTGCAGTTCCTTCAGCAAAGCGAAAAAATTGTTTTGCGTGGGCAGGTCCAGGCCGGCATTCGGTTCATCCAGGAATAAAAGAAGGGGCTCTTTGATCAAGGCTCTGGCGAGAAAAATTCGTTGCTGCTGCCCGCCCGACAGCTCGGCGAAAGGCTTATTTTCCAAGGAAAGCAGGCCGACCTTTTCCAAACAGCGGCGGGCCTTTCCTCTCTGTATGCCGATAAACGGCCTTCCCATAGCCGTGGCGGTAAAAGATCCCATGGCAACAACATCCAGGCATGAAAGGGGAAAGTGGCGGCTAAAAACCGGCCGTTGGGGCATATAGCCGATTTGATCGCGTCTTTTCCCCATTTTTTCATGGGCCAGGCCAAAAAGCCTGACCTGACCCGAAGTCGGTTTTAGCAGCCCTAATAACACCCTCATCAAAGTTGTTTTTCCCGCACCGTTGGGACCGATAATGCCTACCATCTCTCCGGAATCGATGGAAAAGCTGATATCCTCTAAAATCCGGTTCTTCCCTAAAACAACACCGATATCTTTAACCTCCACGACCGGATTGCCTGGCATATGCCGCCGCCTCCTCATCCCAATTGCAAATCAATTGCATTTGCGGAGTACACAACTATATTACAAAATATATGCCTTTGAGTCAATTTTAATCTGAAAAGGGAATACTCTTACGGCCAAGGAAAAGTAACAAAGGCCCGCCCTCTTTCATATCATGAAGGGAAAGAAAAAGGAGAGATTGTACGGTGAGCGGTTTTTGCGGGATATTACAAGAGGCAGGCGGCAACGTGGATAAAGAACTGCTCATCAGGATGAGGGAAGAGATGATCCACCGCGGGCCCGATGAAGGAACCTGCCTTTTGGCAAATAATTTGGGAATAGGTTTCAGGTGGCTGAAAAAAGGCGATCCCCTGGCCGGAAGCCAGCCAATATATAATGAGGATCGCAGTGTCTGCCTTTTTTGCAACGGGGCAATTTATAATTTCGTCTCCCTGCGGAAGGAGCTCTCGGGCCGGGGACACCGTTTCTCCGGCCACAGCGACTTGGAGGCCATCGTCCACTTGTATGAGGAAAAAGGGACGGATTGCCTGGAGGCCCTGCGGGGAATGTTCGCCTTTGTTCTCTGGGATGAAAAGAAAAAACGGCTCTTTGCCGCCAGAGATCGGTTTGGCATCAAACCCTTTTATTACCTCGAAACAGCCGGGACCCTGGCCTTTGCTTCAGAAATCAAAGCCTTGCTGGAATTGCCCTGCTTCCCGGCCAGGGTAAATGAAGATGCCTTCCTGGACTACCTTACATACCAATATGTTCCGGGGACAAAAACAATTTTTACGGGAATTTACCGCCTCCCGCCCGGACATTTTTTTGTTAAAACCGCGGGAAGTTCACTACGCCTATCGCGCTACTGGAGGGTCCGCTTCTCCCCAACGAAGGAAACGGAAGAATATTATCTTGAAGGTATCAGGGAAAAACTGAAAGAAGCAGTTAAACTTCACCTGCACTGCGATCCTCCCCGAGGGACCTTCCTGAGCGGCGGAGTTGATTCCGCCCTTATCACCGCTCTAGCCCGGGAGGAGGGGCCGATCTCCACCTT
This sequence comes from uncultured Dethiobacter sp., assembly GCA_964487385.1. Taxonomy (GTDB): domain Bacteria; phylum Bacillota; class Dethiobacteria; order DTU022; family UBA8154; genus DUNV01. Next base: position 15,880 of record CAZAQM010000007.1, on the reverse strand, counting down.
TAGCGTGGGTTATAGCGAGGAAGCGTACAGCGAGCTGAAAGAAGCCAGAGAAACAGCAGAATATTTGGAAACAGATCACCACGAATATATCATCAGCCCCGGTGATTTCCTGGAGCATCTTCCCCGCCTGATCTGGTATTTTGATGAACCGGTGGCGGATCCGGCAGCCATATCCCTTTTCTTTGCTGCCCGCCTGGCTAAAAAAAAGATTTCTGTCACTCTTTCCGGAGAGGGTGCTGATGAAGTTTTCGGCGGTTACGGCATTTACCGGGAACCTAAGGCCTTGGCCGTTTTTCATGCACTGCCGAGGCCGCTCAAAAAAACGCTGCACCTGGTAGAGGAACTGCTGCCGCCGGGAATTCCGGGTAAAAATTATTTGGCCAGGACAAAACGTCCTCTGGAAAAACGCTTTCTCGGCAATGCCTATATCTTTACACCGGCAGAAAAAACGTCGATTGCTGTGTTAGATAAAAAGCTTTCGCCCTTTCGCATCACTGATCGTCTTTACAGGGAATCTTCCCATTTGGACGATGTAACGCGGATGCAATATATCGACCTGCACACCTGGATGCCCGGCGATATACTGGCCAAGGCCGACAGGATGGCCATGGCCAATTCTCTGGAGCTCAGATCCCCGTACCTGGACCACCATGTCTTCGAATTTGCCGCGACGATCCCCTTAAAATATAAAATCCAGGGCGCCGACACTAAGGTCGCCCTAAGAAAGGCCTTCAGGGGCATTCTGCCCCCGGAGGCACTAAACCGGCCGAAGCGCGGCTTTCCTGTGCCTACAAGGCAGTGGCTGAAGCGCCCCGATTTCCGGGAACTCTTCCAGGATCTCCTCAGCGGTAAGGGAGGAAACTGGTTCAACCGCAAAAACGTTAGACAATTGTTGACGGAGCATATCGAAGGTAAAAAAGATGCCGGCAGAAAACTGTGGACCATCCTCATTTTCCTGCTCTGGCATGAAATATTCATTGCCAAAGAAGGAGCATCCAAAGGCAGATGAAAACCCCGCCGTCCTTCTGAAGGTCCCGGGCAAAGCGAGGATCATGATCCTAATTTTCCATCATCTTCTCTATTGCTTCAGCAACCCCGGAGAGGATCTCCCCCGCCTCGCCCCTCATGATGAGATCGGCAATTCCGTCAAGGGGTGTCGGCTCCCTGTTGATAATGACCAGCCTGGCTCCCTGGTTTTTGGCCTGATCGGGCAGGTAGGCGGCCGGGTAAACCACCAGCGATGAACCGATGCAGATAAAAAGGCGGCAGTGCCCGCTAAGCTCCTGGGCCTCGCCGAGAACCCTTTCAGGCAGTGACTGGCCAAAGGAAACCGTGGTCGGCTTTAAAAGGCCGCCGCAATTTTGGCAATCAAAAACTTCTTTTCCCTCTTCCAGAAGGTTCAGAATTTCCTTCCAGGAATAAAGTTCACCGCAGGAAAGACAGCGAACTTCCCACATGTTTCCATGAAGCTCGTAGATCTTTTCCGGGCTGTTCCCCGCTTTCTGATGCAGTCCATCGATGTTCTGCGTAACAACAGCAGACAAGCCAGCAGTTTTCTCCAGCCCCGCCACAGCAAAGTGGGCACGGTTAGGCTGCACACCCATGGCCTCCAGCCAGTATTGCTGATAAAATTTCCAGTATTTGCGCCTGCTTTCCGGGCTGGAAACAAATCTTGGATAGGAAAGATCTTCCGGATCAAAACGATCCCAGATTCCGCCCGGGCTGCGAAAATCAGCCAGCCCCGATTCAGTGCTGATCCCGGCACCCGTAAAAATGACCGTATCCTTGCTTTCAGCCAGCCAGCGGGCCAGGATCTTCGTTTTTTCCCTCATATTTACCACCTTTCAATGAGTTTCCTCATTATCTTCGTTATCTTCGTTATCCAGACTGCCAATTTGCAGCAGATCCTCATAATTATAGGTAAATTCCACCAGCCTGGCTGCCATAAAAATGGCCGCGCCGCAACGGAGTGCAAAAGCAATAGCATCGCTGGGCCTGGAATCGATGACGATAACTTGCTCGCCTAGCCGGATATAAAGCTCGGCGTAGAAGGTGCTTTCCCTGATTTTGGTGATAACAATCTTTTCCAGCGCCCCTCCCAATTGTTCGCATAATGTTTTGAGGAGGTCATGGGATAACGGGCGCGGGGGCTCTGCACCCTGCAAAACGAGGGCAATGGATTGAGCCTCAAAGGGCCCGATAGAAATGGGTAATATTTTTTTATCTTCACTATCGGCCAATAAGACGATAAAGCTGCCGCTCCGGTCCATGGTCACCGTTTTTACCTGCATTTCCAACAGCATGGACAAACCCCTTTCCGGATAATGATCGCACTAAGAAATTCCGGAAAATAAAAAAATTTTCTTTTAATATATCTTACCATAAAAACGGGGGAATAGAAGTGCCATTTTGGCAAAAAATAAGGGCAAGGAAAGGAGGGATAAATTTGGCCAAAAAACATAATAAGAGAAAAGAACAGAAACCAAACTATAGTAAAAGGGGAAAACAGCTGGACAGCAGCCTGGTGGAAGCCGGCAAAGATTTTGGTCTGGAAGACAAACCCCGAAAGCAAAAAGACAGCAGCGATAGCGATATCACCTCGCTCGGTGGTAACCTGAGTAAATAGGTAAGTGAAGTTTTGTACCGGTCCTTTAATGATGAGAAGCCAGCCGCAGGTGAAGGCGCTTTCGCTCGCTTTAGGATTTTTTCCGGAAAGCGCTTCACCACGGTTTCATGTGCCGCGCAAACCATCCCTGAGGTAAGGAGTGTTTTAGATGGATGACAGACAGGAGACAAAGGCGCTCAGTTATGCAGCCATCCGCTATGGCGCCTGGCTGCTGGGCATAATTATCGTCCTTTACTTTATTAGCCGCCATCTTTTTCCCTTTATCCGCTCCCTGTTTTAATCCCAGTATATACCATAAAGCAGTTATTTTACTTTATTTATTAAAATAAGTTAACATAATAACTGCTATTCTTAATAAGAAGGGCTAGGCAAGGATTACCACAGTTGCCAAGTTCTTTTTTTTTAATATAATTAAAAAAAGTTAACATAATTAATTAATTAAGGGAGGTTACATATGAAAGCAGGACAGCTTATCACGGGAGGCATCAAACGAACAGTGGCGGCCATCTTCTTTTTTGGTTTTCTCTCCTTATTCCTGGAAGGAGGGATCGTCCTTGGCGCTGCCTACCGGGTCGAAGAGGGAGACACCCTTTGGCTGCTGGCCCAGAGATATAACATCACTGTTCAGGAAATGGCTGCCGCAAATGAATTGGATTCTCCATGGATAATTTACCCGGAACAAATCCTGACTATACCCGCGGAAATACATACGGTCCAAGAGGGGGATACCCTCTGGCTGCTCTCTGTGAAATATAATATCGATCTCCAGGCACTCATAGAAGCCAATCCGGGTATCGATCCCGACAACTTGCTGCCCGATCAAACTGTTTTTCTGCCCCCAGGGAATGCTCCGCTGCCCGCTTCCCCTTCCTCCCCCGCCTCCGGCGATCAACTCGCCTCCCGGGAGGGAAGGGTAATGTCGCTGGCGGGTTTTTCAGCCCAGGAAATTGACCTGCTGGCCAGGCTGGTCCATTCGGAATCAGCCGGCGAACCCTATGCCGGACAAGTAGCCGTGGCCGCCACCGTCTTAAACCGCCTAAGAAGTTCCTTGTATCCCAACTCCCTCAGCAGTGTTATTTATCAAGTCGTCAACGGCTTTTATCAATATAGTCCGGTACTCGATGGCCGCATCAATATGCCCGCCGGCAGATCAGCCTTCAATGCTGTTTACGATGCCTTAAAGGGGTTGGATCCATCGGAAAATGCCCTCGGCTTTTACAACCCGCAAAAAACGAGCAACCAATGGGTGCGGCAACAGCAGGTGACTGCTGCCATCGGTAATCATATCTTTTTCCGTTAAATTTTTAAGAAGTCTTTACGAATAATTAGGGGGAGGATCAGCCGCCGGTTGATCCTCCCCTTTTTCCTGGTAAACCGCTTAGGTGGATACCGGCATGGTTAATCTAAAATTGGTGAAATGAGCAGATCATCTTCCCTGACGGGGTATGTTTTATAGTCGGGCCTCCCCGGCTCCGACCAGCTCAGCTCAGAGCCGTCAAAATACCCGACCCAGGCCACGACCAGGGTTTTCTCCCGGCTCAGTTTGCCGAGGACCTTCAGAGGATCCAGATCGAGTTCCGGCAAAAAAAGGATCTCAATGTTATCAAAAAGCAGTACAGATTCTTTTTGTGACTCCACAATTTCCTGCAATAATGGGAAAGCCTGTTCAGGACGTTTTTCCCGCGGGATGGGAAGCAATTTTTTGGAAAGCTCCTTGCTCAAATTAAGATAATTATTTTTGGAAAACTGGCGAAGGATGCGGCTTTTCCCGCTACCGGGACGGCCGACGAGAATAACGAGTTTTTTGTCGCGCAGCGATGCCTCGGAGATCTGCTGTTTTACCACTTCAAGAACCATTTTAAAAACCCCCCAACCTAAGTTACTTGCATCCCACCATAAAAGGCTAAAGTTCTTTCCTTATTCTAAGGATCATATTCGCTAAAGATAGTCCGGTTTCCTCTTATCGTCACAAGGCAAAAAACCATTTTTATCTCTGTAATACCTTATAATTCCAGTATTGCCAGGACAACCTAATTTATACGGATAAGCCTCATCCCTCTCATTTTGCTTCGATGGTATTTTTGATGGGAATGGATATATTAATTCTATGAATGTTATGGGTGCAAATATTATCGATAAAGAAAAAGGGCGAGTCGAGTTCAGGGTTTATGCCTTTGGAAAAAAGGGCGTAGGGTTATTGCTGGAACGTGAGGGGAAGACGAAACTAATACCCATGGAGGAGGAAAAGCAGCATATTTACCGGGTGGAAACAGAAGGCCTTGATATGAATCAAGGCTATAAGTTTCGCCTGCAAGGCGAAGGCGACTTTCCGGATCCATTTTCCCACTACCAGCCGGATGGAGTGCACGGTTTTTCCAGAATAGTCGATCACGATCGCTATAAGTGGAAAAATAGCGGATGGCAGGGAAAGGACTTATCAGAACTCATCTTTTATGAGCTCCACGTGGGAACCTTTACCCCGGAGGGCACGTTCAGGGCCCTCATGGGCAGGCTTGATTATCTGCTGGAACTGGGGGTAAACGCCATTGAGCTAATGCCGCTGGCGCAGACACCCGGAAGATGGAACTGGGGCTATGACGGGTCCTACCTTTTCAGCGTTCAGCATAATTATGGGACACCGGAGGATCTCAAGGAGCTGATCGACCGGTGCCATGAAAAAGGAATTGCTGTTTTCCTCGATGTGGTCTATAACCACCTGGGCCCCGAGGGCAACTATCTCCCCCTTTATGGCCCTTATTTTACCTCCAAACACGCCACCCCCTGGGGTCAGGCTGTTAACTTCGACGATCACCAGAACGGGGCGGCACGCAGGCTGGTGCTGCAAAATGTTCGCTATTGGCTGGAAAAATACCGCTTCGATGGCCTGCGCCTGGATGCCGTACATGCCATCTTCGATCAAAGCCCCCGGCATATCCTGCAGGAAATTGCGGAGACCGGAAGGGAGATTGCTGCCCGGGAAGATCGCAGGATCGTCCTGATTGCAGAAACAGATGAAAACAACACAAAGATTATCGATCCGCCGGAAAAAGGCGGGGCCGGTTTCCATGCCCAATGGATGGATGATTTCCATCACTGCATCCATGCCGCCCTGACCGGGGAAAGGCAGGGCTACTATACCGATTATGGACCGCTGGAGGATCTGGAAAAGATCTACGGCAATTTTCTTTACACAGGCCAGTTTTCCCGCTTCTGGCAAAAAAACCGGGGCACCGATGCTTCCAGAAACCCTGGTCATCAGTTTGTGGTTTCCCTGCAAAATCACGATCAAGTAGGCAACCGCGCCTGGGGGGAAAGGCTCAGCGCCCTGGTGGATTTTCCCCTGCTCAAGGCCGCAGCCGGGTTGCTCTTTATGGCGCCCTACCTTCCCCTTCTCTTTATGGGGGAGGAATACGCCGAAAAACAGCCCTTTCTTTTTTTTGCCGATTATCTCGATCCGAAACTGCGCCAAAGCGTTTCGGAGGGCAGAAAAGAGGAATTTCGCTCCTTTGGCTGGGAGGGTTTTCCCGATCCGGTGGATGAGGAAACTTTTTTTCGTTCCAAGCTGACAGATCCGGCGGCCTGGGAGGAAAAAAACCGGCAGATGTTGGCTTTTTATAAAGAGATAATTAAACTGCGCAAAACCCACCCGGCACTTCGCCGTCCCGACAAGGAGAGCTCAAAGATAAAGGTCCATGCAGGCAGGCGCCTGGTGGAGATCGAAAGACGGGGGGAAGGAATCCTTCTGCGGGGGCTTTGCAACATGGGAAGCGGGGAAATTAGCATAAAAAAATACCCCGAAAAACAGATCCTGAATTCCGAATGGGGCCAATACGGCGGCTGCATCGAGGGCGATGCACAGCTGCTCCTCGGGGGAAATCTGATAATTTTGGAGGGAAAATAGTCATCGCGAAGCCCCGTTGTATTGCCATCAGGATAACGGAGCTTGTTCGGAACAACGCTCTGCCCCTTTTGCTTCTCCCGCCAATTTTACGAACAATCTAAGGTACTGGAGCACATTCTTTGTTACGAGGAATTCCCGGCGCACTTTTTCCCGGCCCTTTTCGCTCATCTCCCGGGCCAGCAGGGGGTTGCGCAGCAGATGCAGCACCTTTTCCGCACACTCCTCCACCGTGCTCACCAGATAACCGTTTTCACCGTCTTCGATCTGCAGCTTGATACCGCCCACATTGCCGCCGATGACCGGGCTGCCCTTCCAAAGGCCCTCCGCCACGGTAAGGCCAAAACCCTCCTTAAGCGATTTTTGCAATATCACATCTGAAATCGTTTGAAAGGCATTTACTTCCAGACCGGTAATCCCATTAAAATTTGTGACGATCTTGATATCATAATCATCCCCGGCTTTGCGCAGGGTTTTATAGAGGTAATCCCAGCCCTCCGGATCATCGGAGGCCATGGAACCGATTAGGGCCAGCTGCACCTCCGGCAGTTCCTTTTTAACGATGCGGTAGACATCGAGCACCCCCAGCGGGTCCTTCCAGGGATCAAAACGGGAGATCTGGCTGATGAGGTGCCTGTTGATATCGATGCCAAAACCGGCAACGATCTCCTGCGCCCGCTCCCTTGTCAGGGAAATGTTTTTATAGCTGAGCGGATCGATGGACGGGGTCATAAATGTAAGGTTTTGCAGCCCGTGGTTTTCCTTGACATAATCCTGCATGGTAAAGATACAGGCATCGTAGCGGGATATATATTGATATAAGAAGTTCCAATACTCCATATTGGGCGCGGACGTATCGATATGGCAGCGCCAGATCCATTTTTCTCCGGCCGCTTTCCCCCGGTAATCGATCAACGCCGCCGGCTGTGGATCATGAACGACGATAAAATCATAGCTCCAATCCTGCATTTGCGCAGCGTTGAGCTCGTTATAGCGGAGGTAAAGTTCGATATCACCCTGCATAAGACGGCATTCCTGCCCCTGCAGGCAATTATGAAAGGATTTGGTCACGCCATAAAATTGATTTGGGCAATTGCTGAGCACCCACCAGTCTACTTTTACCTCCAGGTCGTTCAGCAGGGGAACCAGGGAATGCAGTTTTTCCGCCACACCCCCGCCATAGCCGGTGGCACTGATCATGGCCACCCTTTTGCCCCGCAACTGCTGCCGCAAAATTTGAAATTCCTCAATATCTTCCTGATCGAGAAATTCCAGGTAATCCGCATATTTTTTTGTTTCCGTTTTAACCAGCTCCAATGGGTTTCCTCCTCAGAAAGCCCGGTTAAACGCCAACCGGGCTTTTCATTGTGCGCTCAGCAAAAAACTTTTCTATCTCCCCGGGCTCCATAGCATCGATGCGGCTGATCATCCCGGGAAAAATCGGCGGATAAATATTATAGAGATATTCGTACATTTTTTCCACGGCAAATTCGGTATCGGAGATCTTCATCCAAATGCGCTGGATATGTTCTGTAGCCATAAAAACTGCCTGGCAGTAACCCTGCATTAGTTCAATGCTCTTTTTAAGGCGCTGCCTCTCCTCCTCATCCGAGCGGTTCAGCAGGTAAAGCTCCGCCGCCCGCTGTACGGCCAGATCCTTCCAGCGAAAAATTTCCGCCGTTTCCGCCGGTGTCCCAACCTGTTCCTCTGCACTTTTATCCGGCAGCTTCTCCAGGATATATTCCAGATAATTGACGCGCTGATCGAGCATGACATCCAGAAGTTCAACCAGACCCACCAGGTTTCGCTCATCCAGACGCTTCAGGCGGCGGCTAAACAGCAGATCCCAGGGGCAGTCCTCCAGCTGCCTGAGCAGGACGGAACACAGCAGGTAACCCTTCAGGCAGGGAAGTTTCTGCCGGCCCTCCGTAGGCCTCCAGCCCCAATTACAGGCTCTCTTCATGATCCGCTGGTACATAATGGCCTGAATATCCGGGCTCTCCCGCCCCAGATTGTAATTTATCTCGTCAAAGTGCTCCCCGTGCCCGGAAACGTGTAGGGAAATATGAAAATTGTCGATGAAGGCATCAAAAATACCACAAAAATACTTCCCGCTTTCCCAGAATATCTGCGGATGATCATAGAGGCCCGTTTTTTCCTTATTATAGCGATCGTTGTTCACGCCGAGGGGCGGATAATGGCCGTCCGCCCTGAGCACCAGGCGGATCTCCGGTGTCCATGTGGCCTGATCGAATTCCACCTGGGGAAGTTGGGCCAACTCACCTAGCCTAAGGACCCTGTCGATATATTGATCCGGCGTAACGAACTGAAAAATGTATTCCTCCTTCTGCTCCTCCAGTATTTCTTTCCAGGCCCTCTCCATGATTTCCAAAGCTGTATCGCCGAAATCCATCAGTTCCAGGTCCTGAATATGGACCAGGACGCCGTTGTCGGGAGTATTTTCTAACTCCCGCCGCAGCACTTCCTTATAAATTTCCACCCCTTCCTCCATATCAATAGGAAATTCCTCCACTGTATTCTGCATATATTCATTCTGGAAGACCGGATAGGCGCCAAGCCTATATCCCTGGAATTTTACCTCTTGCTGTTTCATTCTGGTGATCGGGCGCCATATCTCCTGAGAGATGGGGAAATTGCGCGGAAAGGCCAGGATATTGTGATCTTCGGTTTGGAGAAAAAAGGGTCTATATTGACAATCTCCTTTCCCTCTGATGTAATAGGGAGCTTTCTCCTCGCTGAGATGGGGGAAGATAACATAATCTATATTTGCCCGGGCCAGGCCAGGCATCTTGGCAGAAATATAGGATGCTTCGGCAGAAAAAGCGCCGCTGTACTTAGGATAGGGAACATGCATAAAATTATGCAGGTACTGCATATTCCATTGGATTTCCTGGGTGATCTCCTCCGTGCTTAGCAGGGCAACATGGGTATGATGGGCATGGCCGTAAAGGGGATAAAGCCGCCCCCGGGCATAGGCTTCACTTAATTGTTGAAAAGTTGTGGGCAGGACCTCCCTAATCTGGGAGAGGAGCTCGTTGGAAAATTCCATACACAGGGGGGCGCCCAGGCTCTCGCCAAACTCGATGCCCTGCGTATAAATATTTCTGTTTTCCTCTTTTCTTTTTTTGATATAGTTTTCATCCAGTGCCGAATCCTTCATGGGGTTGTCATCCTCTAAATAGGAAAGCATGGTGCGCGGCAGTTCCCAGAGCAGTTCATGGGCATGGAAGGCAAAGATAACGTAGACATTTTTCATCTGATATCCCCTTTTTTAATAATACTTTAGATTTCCCTGACAGGGATCCTTTTATCCGAGCGGATCTTTCCCAGCGCAGAACTTTACCTGCAATAATTTTCAATTTGCCTAAACTGTTCTGCAGGAATTTTCAGATAGCCGGCGAATATAAAAGGCGAGGTGAGATATGTGCAGGAAAAAATGATTGCCGAAGAAATCAGGCAGAATGCTGCCAAAATCCGGCATTTAGAACAGGAGATAGCCGATTTAAGGGAAACGAGATCCCTGCTGGAAGCTATTCTTCATGCCACCGATGATGCCATCACCGTGGTCAATGAAGAGGGCAACGGCATTCTGATCAATCCGGCCTATACGAAACTTACCGGCCTTGCGGAGGAGGACGTCCTTCATAAACCTGCCTCCGTTGCTGTAACAGAGGGCGAAAGCATGCATTTAAAGGTGTTAAAAACCGGCCGGCTGGTACGCGGAGTCCGGCTGAAGATGGGCCCCCAAAAAAAGGAGGTCCTCGTCAATGCCGCTCCCGTCATCGTCGATGGCAAACTACGGGGCAGCGTGGGGGTCATCCATGATATTACCGAGATCATGCAGCTCTCAGAGGAACTGGCCAGCGCCAAAAAATTAATCCGGCATCTGCAGGCAAAATATACCTTCGATGATATAATCGGCCAAAGCGAACCGATACAGGCAGCTGTCGATCACGCCCGTCATGCCTCCGATACGCCCGCCACCGTGCTGCTGCGGGGGGAAAGCGGCACGGGGAAAGAACTGTTTGCCCACGCCATGCATAATGCCAGCAGCAGGAGCAGAGGCCCTTTCGTCAGGGTTAATTGCGTAGCCATCGTGGAGACATTGCTGGAAAGCGAGCTGTTCGGATACGAGGAAGGGGCCTTTACAGGCGCTTTGCGGGGCGGCAAAAAGGGCTATTTTGAGGACGCTCACGGCGGCACCATTTTTCTTGACGAGATAGGCGATATGAACCTGGCCCTGCAGGCCAAACTCCTCAGGGTCTTGCAGGAAAAAGAAATTATCCGCGTCGGCGGGACCCGGCCGATACCCATAAACGTGCGAATAATTGCCGCCACCAACTCTAACCTGGAACAACGCCTCAGCGAGGGCACCTTTCGCGAGGATTTGTATTACCGCCTGAACGTCGTTCCTATTTTCGTGCCGCCGCTGCGGATCCGCAAAGACGATATCCCCCCTCTCTCCGTCTACCTTTGTAAAAAATTGCAACACGAGTATAAGCGCAAAGTGATTAATATATCTGCAGCCGTTTACAAGCTGCTGATGAATTATCATTGGCCGGGCAATGTGCGGGAATTGGAAAATGTGCTGGGCCGGGCCATGATCCAGATGGATCATAGCGAGGAAACAATTTTGCCCCGGCACCTGCCGGAATACCTTACGGCTAAAAGAAAAAAACAAAGGGCCAATCCGGGTATTTTCCCGGCCGGGCCGCCCCAGGAGGATCCTTCGGCAGATACTCTGGGCAATATATTGGATCTCACCGAGAAAAATGTTTTGCTAGAAACCCTGCAGCGCACCAATGGCAATAAGACCAAGACCGCCCAGCTGCTGGGCATTGCCGTCAGGAGCCTATATTATAAACTGGAAAAACACGGATTGTCCTGAAGGTTGTCATATCATGCATTTATTCTCTTAACCAAACAATTATTGCATGCAATTACTTTCAGTTGCACAGCCCGTAGGTTGCCCGCCTAAACGCCAAAGCCCCAAGTATGGGGCTTTTTACATTATGGACCGCCATGGCACGGAAATTGCACTATAAAAGCTGGGACACAAGGAAGGGAAAAAGACATTATCCCTTTTTACTTTTCTTTTAGAAGCCACTTTAGCACAAGAAATTCCGGCCGCCGGGGGGTGAATTTTTTTCGGCCTTTTGCATTTAATATTTTAATAATCGGAGGGAAAATGAATGGCTCAATACGAAGTACTGCCACCGTCACCAGGCAAACACAACATGGAAAACTATGAAGAATTCTGCAAGAATTTTTCCTGGGAGGATGTTGAAAAAGAATTCAGCTGGTATAGCACCGGCAAGGTAAACATCGCCTATGAAGCCATCGATCGCTGGGTAGATGAAAAGAAGAAAGGTGACAAACCCGCCATCCTCTATAGCGATAACGAAAAGGAAGTAACAGTTACTTTTGCCCAGCTCAAAGAACAGACCAACAAATTTGCCAATGTATTGACCAGCCTAGGCATTAAAAAAGGCGACCGGGTCTTCCTATTTATCCCCAGGAGCCCGGAAATGCTCATCTCCTTTGCCGGCATCGTAAAAATGGGCGCTATTGCCGGACCGCTATTCGAAGCATTTATGGAAGAAGCTGTCAAGGATAGGATGCTCGATAGCGAAGCCGTAGCTATCGTTACCACCGCCGGCCAAAAAAGCAGGATTAAAAAAGAGGAGCTGCCCAATCTGAAACACGTCATCGTCATTGGGGCAGATGAAAATAGCCTGGCACCCGGCGAAATTTCCTTTGAAAAGGAAATGGCCAAAGCCTCTGCCGATTTTACCCCGGTCTGGCTTACCAGGGATGATCCCATGTTCCTGCTTTACACTTCCGGTTCCACCGGAAAACCCAAAGGAGTTCTGCACACCCATAACATCATGGTTGGCCAGTACTTTACCATGAAAATTTCCCACGACGTTCAAGAAGACGACGTTTACTGGTGTACTGCCGACCCCGGCTGGGTAACCGGTGTCTCCTACTCCGTTTGGGGTCCCTGGCTGGTGGGCAAGGCAACGATCATCAGGGGCGGCCGCTTTAGCGCCGACGATTGGTACGCCACGCTGGAGAAATATGGTGTGACGATCTGGTACAGCGCTCCCACCGCTTTTAGAATGCTGGCTGCCGCTGGCCAGGATGTCGTTAAAAAATATAATCTTTCCGCCTTAAGGCATATCACCAGCGTCGGCGAGCCCTTAAACCCGGAAGTAATTAAATGGGCCAAGGAAGTCTTTGATGTGCGCATCCACGAAACCTGGTTCATGACGGAAACCGGCGTCAACATGGTCTGCTGCTATGCCTGCGAACCAATCCGGGTAGGCTCCATGTGCAAGGCGATTCCGGGAGTGGAAGCAGCCATTACTGATGACGACGGAAACGTCCTGCCCCCGATGCAAATGGGCAATCTTTCCCTCAAAAAAGGCTGGCCGGGCATGATGAAAGAAATCTGGAAAAACCCGGAAAAATACAACGAGTATTTTCAAAACGATCCCTGGTATGTTTCCGGCGACCAGGCCTATATGGATGAAGATGGGTATATCTGGTTCCAAGGGCGGAATGATGACGTCATCAAGACTGCCGGGGAAAGGGTAGGCCCCTTCGAAGTGGAAAGCAAACTAGTGGAGCACCCGGCTGTAGCCGAAGCCGGCGTTATCGGCAAACCGGATGAGGTCCGCGGCAACATTATTAAGGCCTTTATTGCCCTGGCCCCCGGTTATACCTGGAGCGAAGAGCTCGATAAGGAACTCAAGCAATTCGTTAAGCTGGGTCTGGCCGCCCACGCCGCGCCGAGAGAAATCGAAGTTCGGGATAAGCTGCCGAAGACCCGCAGCGGCAAAATTATGCGCCGGGTTCTTAAGGCTCAGGAGATGGGGCTGCCGGTCGGCGACCTATCCACGATGGAGGACTAGACTTGAGAAACCTGTTGGCTTGATAAGACAGCTGTTGAAAAACAAAATAATTTCGCTGCATAAAATGAAAATTTGTCAAGCGTTCAGCAAAGCCTTACAAATATGATTTAGGCAGCTAGTTCAGCAGATTGATTATGCATTAAAACGGAGAGCGCACCATTTGACCCGGAGGTATAGAGAATGAAGAGAGGATCTTCATCTTCGGCAAAACGTGTCCTCCGTTTTTTTTATGGCCAGGCAGTAATAGGAGGTTAACGCCTCAGGCCGATAAAAATAAGTGCCACCCCAAGATAGATGAAAATCATTTTCTGGAAAGGCACTTCCCTGGCCAGGCCTGTGAGCCCAAGGTACATGGCCGCCAAAAAAACCACTGGGCCGATGGAGGCCAGTATGGCATTAATTTTCAAGGCCTGTTCCAGGCTGTGCAGGCGTAAAATAAGCAGCGCCGCTATTATTTCCACCGTTCCTGAAAATAACCGCAAGAGAGCCATGCCGAGAAGTGTTCCGGGCATCCCGTTTCGTCACCTGCCCTGCAGTCAATATACTTTCAGGTATTATTATTAAAGAACGATGGGCAATAGCACCCTTACCAGTGATTTTCGCTTCTCTCCGCCGATGAAAAGAACTTTACGAATAGATCCTTTAACAGGCATCTGCAATCTGGCAGAACGGAAAAAAGTTCCGATGAATCCAGCCCCCTCTCTGCGACAGCGTTTTTATTGCGGCACAGAAAGTCCTCCCGGACCTGTTCCCCCTGCCGGGCCCGTTCCCGCAGGGTGGCAATCCCGTGCATGCTTTCCACAATCCTGCCCCCTTGAAAAACGATCGCCGATCGATAGGGAGGACTCTCCGCTGTTTCGGTAAAATGATCAATTTGAGGCAAATTTATATAGGCAATCGTCGTTTCACCCTGCAAAGCAGCCTTGCGCACCCTAACCGGCAGGAGAACCAGATCGGGGCTTAGCGGAAGGGAAAGATGGTGTCTCTGCCCCAGCAAAGCCCCGCTCCTTTTGCGCAGAACAGCCAGATCGAGGCTGAAATAATGGGCCAGCCTGTTCACAAGCCACGGCAGGGCTCTCTTATCCCGGAATTCACCTTTGCACGTATAGACCAGTGTGCCGCTGCCGCCCTGATCATAAACGGGCAAAAGCGCTTGTATTGTTTCTTTTAAGTACTGTTGGATTATATCTTCCCTTCCAGCCACTTTTTTCACCCCTTATATATAAGCATAACGTTTACATTGGTTAAATTATATGCCCAAAAAGAGGTTTAGTCAAGCTGAATTTTCAGTTTATTAAAAGTATAACTAAAAGTTAAGCGAAAAGCTTATTAAAGTTTAAAAAAAGTTGCCCGCTAATTCCGGAGTGCCCACTTCCAAAAATCATGAAAATAATATTTGAAATCCTTTCCTTCGGTATCCTCGAAGCCCTGCATCTCCAGAAGCGCCTTGATCAGCCATTTCCGATCCCACATCAGTATATTCCTTGCCTCCCCTTCGGTAAGATCCATTTCGGAAAAAAAGCCGTTATTGAGAATTATGCCCTCCGGGCAGTCGTGCTCCCCCATGGCTTTTTCCAGCTTATTAAAAGCAAGCAGCCCCAGCCCAAGTTTCTTCCTTTCGAGTAAAACCCCATAACGAATGCCCTCTTTGATTAAAATCAGGGGTTCACCGATACCGGCCTTTTTCCCGCCGTTTTTTCCGCTATCGGGCTGGTTATATTGAATATACTCCCCGCTTTCCCCCTTATCTTCACTTTCTTCAACATGCATTTCTTCGCTGAAACCCTTGTAACCCAAAAATGCCTTAAGAAAAAGGTAATATTTTTGCGGACTAAGTTCATCGATTTCCCTAATGCGGGAATAACTCAGGCGCCTGAATGTAATTTCTTCCCGGTAATTTCCGATGAGAACCCATAATACGGCAATGAGGACAAATGGCAATAAGATTGCCAGCTCTTTGGCTGCGGCGCCAATAATAGCAAGAACGTTTATGATCTGGGTAATAATATTTATAAGTGTATTGATCATATCCAGCACTCCATCCAAACTTCGCTTATTAGCATTATAAAAATACTATTTTTTGTTGTCAAGGTAAAATCTGGTGAAAGAGCCATTTCCGGTCCAACCTGGCACTTTGGCAGCAGATTTTGGTTTTACAAAGCGCTTAATTACTGGTATAATTGCCCCGGGAGGCATACAATTTTGGGTAAAATATTTGCAGAGCGCTTAAAACAGGCCCGCATGCAAAAAAAATGGACACAAAAGGACCTTGCCGGCCTTCTCCATGTCAAGATTGGTACGGTCTCGGGCTGGGAGAGGAGTTATCGCGAACCGTCCACCTTTGAGCAGGTTAAAAATATTGCTGATCTCCTGGGGGTTTCCACTGATTACCTCTTTGGAAAAACAGAAATCCCCGAT
>CAZAQM010000006.1:20264-21941 GCA_964487385.1 uncultured Dethiobacter sp. | reverse complement strand
GTCCGGCGCTCCTCCTTCAGCCGGCTCCATGTTTTCAAGTATTCCCCCCGCAAAGGAACTCCCGCGGCAAAGATGGCCCCGCAGGTCCAGGCATGGGAAAAGGAGGAGCGCAGCAAAAAGATGATTCAATTGGGAAATAGCCTTGCCAACACTTTTCAGGAGGCTTTTTTGGGCCGTACTTTTTCTGTTCTTCTGGAAAAGGAGGATCTATCTGCGCCAGGGTTCTGGGAGGGTCTTACCTCTAATTATCTGCGCGTTAGGGTAAAGGTGGGCGAGGGTAAATGGAAGGGAGAAATGGTCACCGTTCATCTGGAGAAAAACCGGGACGGTTTTATTGATGGCAGGCTGCTTCAATAAAATGTTGCTTTTCTTTTTGGCAGGAAAATGGTCATATCCTACCCCTGTTTCGCATAAGATCAAGGAAGAATGTGCTTGATGGGGGGAGAGCAATGCCAAAGAAAGGCAAATTTTTTGTTATTGAAGCTCGCAGGATGGTTCCGCTTTTGTTTTTACTCGCTTTGCTGGTTGGTCTTACGGTCTACGATAATTTTTTCCGCGTTGAGCAAACGGTGGCCCCGGTTGAACTGGATGAAGGGTTGGCTTTTACCACTACCGATTGGGGCGAGATTGCCCCGCCCGTATCCTTTACTGTCGTCGGCGATTATGAAGAATGGATCAGGGTTTCCAGCGAAATGGGACTGAACCTCCCCGATTATCCCTTCAATGCGGCGGAGGAGGTTGCCGTTTTTGCCCTGAACGGGGAGATCCAGCGCATGGATCTTCTGCCCCTGGCCGGCGAGGCGGGAGTTCGGGTGCAGGTGGAGCCGAAGGAGGAGTATTTTCATGTCGTCACCGTTGCCCGCCAGGCAGTTGGCTGTGAGAATGCCCTCTGGGAATTTGTCGATGGCGAGGGCCAGGTTCTGAGCAGAATTGTCCCGTTCCAAAGCGGCGAGGATTCTCCGCAGGAAGGGGAGGATGAGGACGAGGAAGAAGTAATGAAATGAACACAGCTCTAACGCCGGGGCCCCGGATAGGGAAACCTTCAAAATGATCATATATCGGCGAGAATAAAATCAGGCGTCTTCATCCTGATCCCATATTTCCGGGGAAACGATATCCTGCATGGCCTCGCCAATGATCTTTTGAATGTCGTTCAAGATAATGCTGAATCGATATTCTGCTTCTAGATACTCCTTCACGACGAGGTTAAGGTTTACTACTTCCAAAAGGCGGGAAAGCTTTTCCTCCTGCCCCGGGGCTGGTTCGATTCCCGATATCTTCTGCTTTTGCACGTTCCATTGCATCTGGCGAAGATCGGTGAGCATTTTTTTTGCATTGCTGTCTTCCTGCAATTTCTCCTGCACGGCCTTGAAGCTCTTATATTCAGGGGAGGATCTGATGGCTTTTACCAGGGCATGGGCACTGTCGTAAATATTCATTTGATAACCGCCTCTCTATAAAATCTTTAATTTCCAGGGCTGCTTCCTGGGGATTGCTGCTATCGACTTCCAGAATAAAAGAGGTGTTTTCCGGTTTGGCATCCTTGTAAAGCCGATCATAATATGTGCGGCAGAGCAGGGTGACCAGTTCCGGAAAATTTTTTTCCCCAGCCAGGGAAATGAATTGTTTCGTTGCCGTTTTCCCGAAATATTTTTCCAGTGAGATGATGGCCTTAAT
>CAZAQM010000006.1:0-20254 GCA_964487385.1 uncultured Dethiobacter sp. | reverse complement strand
TACACCGCGAACGGAAGAAGAGATCGCAGCGGTTATTAAGGCCATCATCTCGCTGGAAATGAATTGTTCTGTTGCCGTTTTCCCAAGGTACTTTTCCAGCGAGATGATGGCCTTAATTACCGCTGCGATCTCTTCTTCCGTTCGCGGTGTATATTCTCCGAGTAGCCTCTCCACCCGCTTTGCAAGGGGGGCTGTAACGAGGATATGCTGCCCTGCCTGGATAGCCTTGTAGAGGAAATCCGGCAAGTGAACGGAACCAATCCTTTTGCCTTCCCCTTCGGTCAGAATATAGGGGCAACCTTTAAGCTCCTGTAAACTGTTCCAGAGAAGTCCGTCAAAATCCTTTTGGAACCTGGAACCGCCCAGGCCAAGATGCCCAAAGGCGGATCCCCTGTGGGAAGCCAAACCTTCCAGATCGAGAACTGGCTGGTCCTGCTCTGCCAACAACTTCAGGATCTCTGTTTTCCCGGTACCGGTCAGCCCGTTTAGCACGAACAAAGGTGCGGCAAGCTGATAATCTTTCATCTGTTCGAGGATAAAGCGTCTGTAGGCCTTGTAGCCTCCTTTCAGCCGGTAAAGAGCAAGGGAAGGGCCAAGGATCCCCGCTAAAAGTGTGTAAAGGCTTTTGCTGCGCATCCCGCCTCTCCAGCAGTAAAGAACCGGATTTCCCCGGCGGCCGGAATCTTCGATTCGGCAGGCTATCTCCGGGAGTTTGAGGGAGACATAGGATAACCCTTGCAGGCGGGCTTTTTGTTGATCCTGCCTATAGGTCAGCCCAATAATTTCCCGCTCCTGATCATCGAGAAGGGGCAGGTTGATCGATCCTGGAATCGAGCCCCTGGAAAATTCGCCCGGAGAGCGTAGATCGATGAAAACCGGCCTTTCAAGCTCGAAGGCCTCCTGTACGGACAGTTCTGCAGCCAATCTTTTAGCATACCTCCTGCTAAGCTGATATGATAAAATATTATACCAGAATTTACGTAAAGTTAAAATCAGGGTATAATAACTGGGATAATAATGGGAGGTGTTTTCCTATGGAGGACTGTCTTTTTTGCAAAATCAGCAGGAGCGAGATCCCTGCCAAGTTCGTTTATGAGGATGACAAAGTGCTTGCCTTTGACGACATCAATCCCGTGGCGCCGGTTCATGTCATAATTATTCCCAGGGAGCATATTTCCACCCTGAACGATCTCCAGCCGGAACAGAAGAATCTGATGGGGCATCTAATCCTGGTGATGAAGGAAATTGCCCGCCTAAAGAATTTGCAGGATTACCGCATTCTTGTAAATTGCGGGACTGGAGCAGGGCAGGTTGTTTTTCACCTGCATTTTCATCTCCTTGGCGGCAAACGCTTTGAATAGGTCTGCTCTTTTTCCCTGTAAATTGGTTTTCCCCTCGTTGACAGCTAAATGTTGAAAAGGTATAATAAAAGGAAGTATTGGTTCAGGAGGCCGGTTGTTTTTGGGGGAGTTGAGGTTTGGGCGAGGGGAGGGATATAATTGACGGAAGTGAAAGTTGGGAAAAATGAGAGCCTGGACAATGCCCTGAGGCGCTTTAAAAAACAGTGTGCTAGGACAGGCATACTTTCGGAAGTTCGTAAAAGGGAACATTATGAAAAGCCAAGCGTGAAGCGCAAGAAAAAAGCAGAAGCTGCCCGAAAAAAGAGGAGATTTTATAAATAGCAGTATGTAAGGATGTTGGTAAGATAACTGGTTGGCTAGATAAATAAAAATGATTTTACATCCCCCTGTCAAAAGTTGTTACGATTCAGGGGGATGTCGGCACTTAGGGGGTGTGCTCAGTGAGCCTGAAAAAAGTTTTAATTGCCCTCCTGTTCTTGTCTCTTTTTGTTTTCTTTATGCCCGGGGCATCGTCAGCAGCGGACAGCGTTGTTTTTACCATAGCTGTAGAGAGTGAAATCGGGCCCGGCTGGCTGCAATTCCTGGAACGATCCCTGGAGGAGGCAGAGCAGGGCGGAGCAACAGCCATAATTCTGGATTTTGATACCCCGGGCGGGTATATCGATACGGCCATGAAAGCCCGTAAGCTGTTGGATAATGCTGATTGCCCTGTCTATGCCTATGTGAACCCGCATGCTCTCTCTGCGGGAGCTTACCTTGCCCTCTCCGCCGATAGGATTTTTATGGCGCCGGGTGCCACGATGGGAGCCGCCGAGGTGAGGGTGCTGGGCAGCAATCAGCCTGCCGACGAAAAAATTCTCTCTACCTGGGAGGGCGAAATGAGGGCTATGGCCGAAAGGCGGGGGAAGAATCCCGAGATAGCCGCAGCCATGGTTCGCCAGGATATCGTTCTGGAAGGGATCAAGGGCCGGGATCAGCTGCTTACCCTTACGGCAAAAGAGGCGGAAGAACTGGGCTTTAGCGATGGAACTGCCGCTACGGTCACTGAACTGCTGAAATCCATCGATCAGGGAAACGCCGCTGTTTTTCCCCTTGCCCCATCAAGGTGGGATAAGCTGAGCAGTTGGCTGATTAATCCTTTGGTTGCCACCGGTATTTTGACCCTGGCTTTTGTCTTTTTGGTCGTCGAGGTTCTTACTGCCGGTTTTGGGCTTGCCGGGCTGCTGAGCATCCTTTGCTTCGGGCTCTATTTCGGCGGACATTTTTTCTCCGGGGTCAGCGGTTGGCCCGCTATTTTTCTTTTTGTCCTGGGAATCATTTTACTGTTGGTGGAGGCCTTCATTCCCGGTTTCGGGCTCTTTGGCATCGGAGGGCTGGTGGCCGTTACGATCTCCATCGTGCTTTCTTCCGTTTCTGCAGTGGCCGGTTTGCGGGCGTTGCTCTATTCATTTTTTCTTTCTGCCATCGTGGGCTACCTGGCCTTTAAGTTTTTTCAACGCAAAGGGATCCTCAGGCGCTTTATCCATCAGGATGCCTCTACCAGGGAACTCGGCTACAGCTCTTCGAAGGATCTGACTTTTTTGCAGGGAAGGCGGGGCCTTGCCGTTACCCCCCTCCGGCCAGCCGGGATTGTTGAAATGGACGGTTCAAGGTATAATGTGGTGAGCGAAGGCGCTTTTATTGTCACAGGCGAATCTGTGGAGGTCATCAAAGTAGAGGGGAACCGCGTTGTGGTTCGCCCTACCAAGGAAGGAGAATAAAAAAAAATGGGCGAGTTATTACCACTTTTATTTCTGCTTGTACTGGTTATCATCGTTTTTTCCGTGATCCTGAGCTTCATTCCCATCAGGCTCTGGATTGCCGCTCTGGCCGCCGGGGTACCGGTTGGCATTATTACCCTCATTGGCATGCGGCTGCGCAGAGTTGTCCCGGCCAAGGTCGTCGAACCGTTGATCAAGGCCACGAAAGCGGGGCTGCAATTAAATGTAAACAAACTGGAGGGGCATTACCTGGCCGGAGGAAATGTGGATAGGGTTGTCAATGCTCTTATCGCTGCTCAGCGTGCTGATATCGAACTGGGCTTCGAAAGGGCGGCGGCTATCGATCTGGCCGGCCGAAATGTTCTGCAGGCTGTGCAGATGAGCGTCAATCCCAAGGTAATTGAAACACCCGTTATTTCTGCAGTGGCCAAGGATGGCATCGAGCTAAAAGCCCGGGCCAGGGTAACGGTCAGGGCAAATATTGACCGGCTCGTCGGCGGGGCCGGCGAGGAAACGATTATTGCCCGGGTTGGAGAAGGAATCGTGACGACTATCGGTTCTGCCCACGATCATAAGCAGGTGCTGGAAAATCCCGATAATATTTCCCATACAGTTCTGAAGAAAGGGCTCGATGCCGGGACGGCTTTCGAAATCCTTTCCATCGATATTGCCGACGTGGATGTGGGGAAAAATATTGGGGCGCAACTGCAGACCGATCAGGCCGAAGCGGATAAACGTATCGCCCAGGCCAAGGCGGAAGAACGGCGGGCCATGGCTGTGGCCAGGGAACAGGAGATGAAAGCGGCGGTACAGGAAATGAGGGCCAAGGTTGTGGAAGCCGAAGCGGAAGTGCCCAAGGCTTTCTCTACGGCGCTCAGGGAGGGAAAACTGGGAGCCATGGATTATTATAATATGCAGAATGTCTTTGCCGATACGCAAATGAGGGATTCCATCTCCAAAATGGGCAAACCTGCGGACATGGAAAAGGAAAAGTAGTTCAATAACTGACAAGGGTCTTGCCTCTTGCATCCTGTTTCTTGTAAGGAGGTGTTTTTCCTGGAACCTATCATCATCTTTGTTGTTTTTCTCATTCTCTCCTCTCTATTGCGATCGTTTTCCGGCGCGGCAAAGAAAAGCGGGGGAAGGAAACCGCGGGAAGTAATTGCTCTGCCGGATCTTCCCGATTTCCCCGATTTCCCCGATATTTCCCGTCTTCCCGATATAGCAGATACCCGGCATGCCCCCCATACCAGCGGGGTGCCGGACCTTCCGCCAGGCCGGCTGGCGAATCCCCAGCCGGAAGCGCCTCTGCCCCTGATACAAAAGGGCCGCGAGCGGAAGGCAAAGCCGGGGGGATGCGGATTGAAACTCCACCGGGAACGATCTGCCGCCCCGGGAGGGCAAATCTCCGAACTGGAGGAGCTCTTTTACGGCGAAAAGCTCCCGCTAGCCATTATTTCCGCGATGGTCCTCTCCCCTCCCCGGGCCAAGGATCCTTATCGCCCAAATTGTTGAGCTCATTTGGGCGTTCATAATACTATTATCCAGGCATAAACTTGTAAGGAGGATAATTAAAAGGTTTTAAGTGGGAGAGATAGCCTTGAAGCAGAAAAAGCCCGGGGAAAAGGGGAAAAAATGGCATGAAACGATGGCAGATTTTTTCGAACTACCCCGGGAACTTTTATTTAACGTGCCGCGGGTTACCCTCATTGGCAATGTGCATTTCTATTTGGAGAATTATGGCGGTATTATCGAATATAACCAGGAAACCGTGCGTTTAAAGGTCAAGGAAGGCGAAATAATCATCAGGGGTGAAGGCCTCTCTATTAAAAATTTTTATACTGATGAAATTTTTATCGAAGGAAAAATAAAGCTAATAGAATACAGCTAACTGCCTGATTGGATCCCCGGGAAGGTGATCTAAGATTTCTTTCTTATCGCCAGGGGGGTTTTTCCCCGGTTATCTGCTTATCCAAATCAAGGGGCGGGGGATTGCCCGCTTAATGAACCTAACCATCAGGGAAGGCATTTCCCTTCATGATCTTTCTTCCCGGGAGGATACCATTATCGTCAAGGTTGCCCCCCGGGATTTTAAAAAGCTGCGCCCCCTTCTGCGAAGAACGGGCTGCTCCGTTCATATCCTGGAAAGAAAGGGGGGGCTCCTGCTTTCCCTGCTGGGAAAGCACCGCAGAGGCCTTTTGGTTGGCTTTGTCCTCTTTTGTTGCCTGCTTTATTTTTTAACATCCTTTGTCTGGAATATTAACATTATCGGTAATGAAACGATCGGCAAGGACGAGATTTTGGCTGCTCTGGAAAAATGCGGGGCAACAGTGGGAACTTTCAAAAAACAGCTCGATCTTTCCCGGCTGGAAAAGGCTCTTCTCCTGGAGGTGGAGGAATTAAGCTGGGTTGGTGCTCATTTGAGGGGGGTCTTTCTGGAAGTCCAGGTCGTCGAGCGCCAAAGGGAACCGGTTGACCTTAAGGATTCATGCGATCTGATTGCCTCCAAGGACGGGCTGGTCGTCGATATTCTTGTTTTAGCCGGAGAGGCTGCCGTTGAAGCAGGTGAGACTGTGCGGAAGGGGCAGCTGCTCATTTCCGGCAGTACGCCTGCAGCCTGGCCCTGGGGTGAGCAGCCTGGCTCGGAGCTGCGGGAAAACGGTAGCGCGGAAGAAAGGATCAGGGCCAGGGGTATGGTCGAGGCTTTGGTTTGGTACGAGGCTTATGCCGAAGCTCCTTTGTTCATCGTGCAAAAAAGCAAAACCGGCGCCTTTTCCCGTTCTCTAACCTTCAAAACGGGCGATCGAAACTATTGCCTCTGGGGGGGCGGAGATGTGTCCTACCGAAATTATGAGGTGGAAAAAACAAGGTATGCACTGGCCTGGAGGAATCTGCGTTTCCCTGTCGAAATAGTAAGTGATAAATTCTTTGAGCTGGCTGTTAGCGTGGAAACTATTTTACCCGGGGATGCTTTGCGGGAGGCTAGGAATCAGGCTTTGCGGGAAATAAACGAACACTTCCCCCGAGGGGGAATAACCGTTAACAAGAGGTATGTCGATGATTATTATTTCCCGGAATGGGGAACTGTCGGCGTCCGTGTCATGATCGAAACGCTGGAGGATATTGCCATACCATTTCATCCAAATAATTCGGAAACGGGGAGTGATTTTCTTTCTTGACTGAAAAACAGGTAGAATCCAGAGTATTTTTAGAGGATACTGATGAGATATTTACCTTGTTGGGAAAATTTGACGAACATCTTACCTTGCTGGAGGATGCCTTTGCAGCCAGAGTTATCCCCCGAGGGGGGGAGCTGCTGATTCAGGGCGGGGAGGAAGAAGTGGAGGCAATAGCCGCCTTCCTGCAGGAACTTCTGTCATTAATACGCCGTGGGCATCTTTTGACCACCCATGAATTCGTATATGGATTGAAGTTGGCCCGGCGGGGGGAAGCCCGGGAAATAAAAAACCTGTTCAATGATCTCGTTGTCGTGACCGAACGCGGTAAACATGTTTTGCCCAAGACTTTGGGGCAAAAAAGATATATCGAATCCCTGAGGCGCCACGACATCGTTTTTGGCATAGGCCCGGCGGGAACGGGCAAGACATATCTGGCTCTGGCTATGGCCGTTGCTGCTTTGAAAAATAAGGTTGTTCAACGCCTGGTTTTAACCAGGCCGGCCGTGGAGGCGGGCGAACATCTCGGTTTTTTGCCCGGCGATCTTCAGGACAAGGTTGATCCCTATCTGAGGCCCCTTTACGATGCCCTTTATGATCTCATGGGGGTTGAAACATTTTTAAAAAACAGGGAAAAGGGTATTATCGAGGTGGCCCCCCTGGCCTATATGCGCGGCAGGACCCTGGACGATTCCTTCATTATTCTTGACGAAGCCCAAAATACCACTTCGGAACAGATGAAAATGTTTTTAACCCGCATGGGCTTTGGGTCCAAAGTTGTTGTCACGGGAGATATCACGCAGATCGATCTGCCCCAGGGGAAATTTTCCGGTCTGCTGGAGATCGTGGAAATTCTAAAAAAAATAAAGGAAATCTCCTTTGTTTACCTGACAGATGAGGATGTCGTTCGCCATAGCCTGGTACAGAAAATAATTCAGGCCTATGAACAACACTCCCAAAAGCCTGGGCAAAAACGGGACCTCATCAGGGCAAAAGAGGCGTAGCTGAAGGTTTATGGCATTAATTCCTAAGTTTAAAAAAATAATGAGGGCTACCTTTTCCCTGACAAAGAACAAACTAGGCCAAAAGTTTATTCTAGGGGCCGGTGTTTTTCTTTTAATTTATTCTTTTCTCCTTTTTTCCATTGTTCCCCTCGGTATATCCGTTGAACTGGGTATCCCAAGCCCTAAAACTGTTTATGCCCCCAGGGAAGTTATCGATTATTACACGACCAACAAGCTCCGCGAGGAGGCCGCCATGGCTGTCAGCGAGGCTTTTGACTATGATTCCGAAGTCCTCGACGAGGGAAGGGATCTCCTTTATGGTTTTTTCCAGCAGGTCAGTGAAGTAAGGGAGATGGATGATTTAAGCGGTGAAGAAAAAAGGGCTCTTCTGCGGAAAAAAATTGATAATAAAAACATCCCCGAAGATTCCATTGCTGCCCTGTTGGCCCTGGGCGAAGATCGCCTGGGTGAACTGCAAAGCAGGGTGGAAAAGATCTTTCGGGAAATAACCTCCCAGGGGATAAAGGAAAATGGAGAACAGGCTGCGCTGAGGCAGGCTTTTCAGGATATCAACCTGCTTTCATTTCCACCGGAAATCAGGCAGGGGATGGAGATGCTTCTCTATCCCCTGCTGCGGCCCAATATGATCTACAATGAAAAAACAACAGAGGCCAACCGGGAATTTGCCCGGCAATCCCTCGAACCGGTCAGAATACTGAAAAATTCCCTCATCGTCCAGGAAGGCGAAAAGATCACGGAAAAACATCTTGCCCAACTGGAAGCCCTGGGGTTTTTAGGGCCCCGGGTCTATGCCAGCGGTTATATCGGCCTGTTTTTGTTGCTGATGGCCTTCTACCTCGTCGTCATTCTCTATCTCTACCTCTTTAATGAGGAGATCTGGGATAATACAACGCATCTGGCCTTGCTCAGTTTAATCGTTGTTTTGACCCTCATCTTCGGTCTGGCAGGCCGCTATTTTTCCAGTTATCTCATTCCTGTGGCCATGGGCAGCATTTTGATCACCATTCTTTTTAATTCCCGCCTGGCAATTTTTATGAATATCATCCTATCGCTCTTGCTGGGTTTTATCGTCGATGGTGAATTTTCCCTGATCATCATCACTATTCTTGGCGGGCTGGCAGCCATCTACAGTGTTTCCCGCCTGCAGCGGCGCTTCGATCTGGCCAAAGCCGGGCTCTATGTTGCCGCGGTAAACATGGTTTTAATCATTGCCACATTTCTTTTCTTCAAGGGTTTTCAGCTGCAGTACGAATACCTCAGGGAATTTAGCGTCAGCGTGCTGGCAGGTATCGGCAGCGGCCTTTTTTCAGCTGTTATGGCTATTGGCCTGCTTCCCTTCCTGGAGAGCGCTTTTGGCTTAACGACGGCTGTAACACTTTTGGAGCTGACCGATCCCGGGCATCCCCTTTTGCGCAAATTGCTCATGGATACCCCCGGGACATACCATCATAGCATTATGGTGGGGAACCTGGCCGAAGCTGCGGCCGAGGCAATTCACGCCGATCCCCTGCTTTCCAGGGTGGCGGCTTTTTATCATGATATCGGGAAAATTAGGCGGCCCTTCTTTTTTGTGGAGAATCAGTTAACCGGCAAAAACCCGCATAACAAGATCTCTCCCAATCTGAGCGCCCTCATCATTCGTTCACACGTCAAAGACGGTTTGGAACTGGCCAGGGAGGCCAAACTTCCTTTGCCGGTAAGGGAAATTATTCAACAACATCACGGCACGACGCTGATATCCTTCTTTTACCAGCAGGCTGTCGATAAGATGGGGAAGGATAAAACTGAGAAAAGCATTTCCCTGCCCGAGGAGGAATTTCGCTACGAGGGTCCTCTCCCGCAGACGAAGGAAGCGGCTATTCTTCTGCTGGCGGATTCCGTGGAGGCCGCTGTGCGCTCTTTGCCCCATCCCGTGGCAGGGAGAATTGAAAGCATGATTCGGCGCATCATTAAAGAAAAGCTTAATGACGGTCAGTTCGACGAAGCCCCCTTAACCTTGAAAGATTTGGACAAAATAGGTGATACCTTCCTGCATATCCTTTTGGGGTTTTACCATCAACGCATCGAGTACCCGGAAAAGGAGCTGAGGGCGGATCTGGAGAGGGGGAAGGCACAAAAAAATGGCAGTGCTGGTTGATAATATCCAGAGGAAGGTGATCGTTCCCGCAGAGCTTTTGTTGCTTTTGGAAGGGGTTGGGGTGTTTCTTTTGCAAACGGAGGGCTATCCGCCTGAAAGCGAAATCAGTATTGTCCTGGCGGATAACCAGTTTATCCGGGAACTGAATTCTACCTATAGGGGCAGCGATTTGCCCACGGATGTACTCTCTTTTTGCCTGCAGGATGAGCCCCCGGGGGAAAAGGGCGATTATATCCTGGGGGATGTGGTGGTTTCCGTGGAAAAGGCCGGGGAACAGGCCCTGGATTTTGGGCATTCCCTGCGTCGGGAGGTTGCTTTTCTAGCGGCACATGGTATACTTCACCTGATGGGTTACAACCATGATACCTGCGCAGCGGAAGGGGCAATGAAAGAAAAGCAGGATAAAGTAATGAGACATTTTAAGCTGTAAAATTGCTTTTTACAGGATGATGGGAATGAAACACAGAACTTTCGCCGGGAGCTTAAAGGATGCTTTCAAGGGTTTGTTTTTTGCCATACGTCATGAAAGAAATATGCGTTACCATATCCTTGCTGCCGCAGTAGCTCTTGCGGCATCTTTCCGCTATCATCTGGACCGGACCGAACTCCTCATCGTTTTTACTGCAATTTTCCTAGTTATTCTAACTGAAATGTTCAATACGGCGGTGGAAACGCTGGTAGATTTATACACCAGCGAGCATCATCCTCTGGCGGGGATCGCCAAAAGGGTGGCTGCCGGGGCGGTTTTGTGCGCGGCTTTTTTTGCACTCATAGTTGCTTACCTGGTTTTTGCGGATAAACTACGGTAAAATTGTCGTAGGTCTATTTTTAAGGAGGGTTAAAAAATTGAAATCCGCTTCCGGTTATCCGGCTGCAGACAATAAGATCACGATTTTTTTTATTGCAGTGCTCATACTTAATACCATAATGGTTGGATTTACTTTTAATTATATTTACTCCTGTTCCACTGGTACGCAAGAAAAAATTGTTTACAAACAGGTTATGGCCGAGGATTTACTGGAGTATAGCAGGAAGCTGGCCCAGGATCTGGGGGTTCAGGACAGGCCCCCGGTAAGGGAGGAGCTGGCCGGGTTTAATTATGATATTGCCCTGGCCAAAGACAGCGATGAGCTGTCCAGGGTCATCTTTAACAGTGGATGGCATGTGCAGGAGGTCATCCTTAAGGAATGGGATGCCCTCTTTCGGGAAAAAATCATCAACCTGATCAACCAGGATGAAAACCTCAAAAAGAGGACGGAAAAAATTGAAATTACCTTGCGGGTTTCCAGTGCGGAGGGGGCCGTTTGCGATCCCCAGCTGCTGCACGAGGATACCCTCGATGAGGTTAACAAGCTTTATGGGGAAAGCGGGATGACGCAGGATCAGGCCTTTCGCATCGAAATAGAAGAGGGCCGCAGCCGCATGCTCGTTCCCTATAATCCCCTGGACTATATTAAAACGCTAACGGAGGAGCTGAACGCGTTGCGGGTCAGCCTGCATGAGGTCAAGGTTGCTTCCGGCCTGGCTGAAATGGCCGGTCCCGGGATCGTCATCAAATTTTATGATGCGCAAAACGGTTTTGAGGCCAGCGATATTATCCATGATGCGGATGTGCGGGATATGGTCAATGAGCTTTTTGCCGCGGGGGCCAAGGGTGTGGCCATCGGCGGGCAGCGCCTCATCGCCACATCCCCCATCCGCTGCGTGGGGCCGGTCATCAGGGTGAACCAAAAGGAAATTTCTGCCAATCCGGTTATCATCGAGGCCATCGGTGATCCCGAGGTCCTGCAAAGCGGTTTGGATATTATCCGTTTTTCACTGGAATTCCACCGCAATTTCCGCATCGATATCGAGATAAAAGAAAATATTGTTTTACCTCCATACAGGAGCTAGAGAAAAATGGGCAAAACAGAAGAGAAACTTTTACGGGAAGCAGAAAAGGTGCTGGAACTGGCTTATGCGCCCTATTCAAACTATAAAGTAGCAGCCGCCCTATTAACGGAAGAAGGAAGAATTTTCACGGGGGTAAACGTGGAAAACGCTTCCTATGGGCTGACCATTTGTGCCGAAAGGGCGGCCCTGTTCTCCGCTGTGGCGGCGGGCTGCCGCTTCTTTTCGCACATCCTCATTACAGCGGGCGGCAACGGTGCTGTGCCCTATCCCTGCGGGGCCTGCCGCCAGGTGCTCATGGAATTCTCGCCCGATTTGCAGGTAATAGTTGTGGGGGAAAAGGGCAAAATTATGCATGCCATACTTCGGGAGCTTTTGCCCAATGCCTTTGGGTAGTGATTTGGGGTTGCCTTGTGTAGCAGGACGATAGTCGTAGCCGGTTTTCACCCTTAGCAGTAACTAATAATGATCAAAGGGGTCACGCCATGTTTTTATCGGGTTTTATTTCCGTTGTCGGCCGTCCGAATGTGGGAAAATCCACCCTGATCAATTCCTTTCTGGGTAAAAAGGTGCTGATCGTTTCGCCCAAACCGCAGACGACCAGGGATCGCATCCAGGCCATCCTGACGACGGATAAAGGCCAGCTCATTTTTCTCGATACGCCCGGAATGCATAAGGCCAAAAATAAGCTGGGAGATTATATGGTCAGCGCCGTCAAGGGTACGCTGAAGGATGTCGATCTGATCCTCTTTGTCGTGGAGGCTTCGGCGCCGCCGGGCCCCGGGGATGCCTTCCTGGCAGGATACCTGCGCGAAATAAAAACCCCCGTTTTTTTGGTGGTGAACAAAATGGATCAGGCCCCGGAGTATTTTTGGGAAAAGCAGCTCCCCGCTTACGAGCAACTCGGTAATTTTGCGGGGGTTTATGCTGTTTCCGCCCTGGCAGGAGAAAATCTCCAGCCATTGCTGCAGGCCATCACAGCCCGCATGCCGCCCGGCCCACTTTATTTTCCCCCGGAAATGGTCACCGATCGCCCCGAGCAGTTCCTGGCCGGAGAGATCATCCGGGAAAAAATCATGATCTGTACCCGGGAAGAAATTCCTCATTCAGTTGCCGTGACAATAAACCGCATGGAGCCCCGGGAGGATGGGTTGCTCGTTATCGAGGCCGTCGTCTTTGTGGAGAGAAAATCACAAAAGCAGATCGTCATTGGAAAGGACGGTGGCATGCTCAAGAAAATCGGCATGATGGCCAGGGCTGAGCTGGAAAAGTTTTTGGGCAGCCATCTTTACCTGGATATCTGGGTTAAAGTAAAAAAAGACTGGCGGCAAAAGGAGGGCGTTTTGCGCCAGCTGGGCTACCATAATTAGATTCAATTTAGAGTAGCGGAATCATATATTTTGGCAACGCCAAATAGTAGGAAGATCTGATTTTACCGGTGGTGTATCATGTCCAGACTTGTAAAGACCAGGGCGCTGGTGTTGAGGGCCCGCCGCCTTGGGGAAAAAGACAAGCTCCTGACTCTCCTTTCCCCGGAAATCGGCAAAGTGGGCGCCAGGGCCCCCGGCGCCTGCAGCGTGAAGAGCAAGCTATCCGCCGGAGCGGAACCTTTTATAGTTGCCACCTTCCTGCTGCACAGGGGGAAGTCCCTCTATACGATCTCACAGCTGGAAGTGGGGGAGACCTATGCCAACATCCGGGGAAACGTTCACGATTACGCCCTCGGGCTCTACCTGGCGGAAATGGTGGAAAAAACGATAGAGGAGGGCGGTGAGGCCTCCCCGGCGATTTACCGGCTCCTGACAGATTGCTGGCACCTTCTGAATGAACAAAAAGGCGACAGGGACATTTTGTCCCGTTACTTTGAGCTGAGGTTGCTCGATCTGCTGGGCTACCGTCCCCATCTTCACGATTGCGTATTTTGCGGGGAAACAAAAGGCCCCTTCTACTGGAATAATAGTAACGGGGGTATTTTTTGTGAGAACTGTTCAGAGGGACAGGCCCGCTTTGTGCTCTCCGGGGGGGTGCTGGCAATTCTGCGCAGTTTTTTAGCCATGCCCGCCGGCAAAATTATCAATATACGGGCGCCGGCCGGTCAAAAAAGGGAGCTGCAGGAAATTCTGCAGCATTTTTTTAAATACTGGACAGGGATCGAATTTTTTAAAACCCTGGATTTTCTGCGGAAAATAAATAAAACATAGCAAACTTGACACTGGAGCAACTTTTTGGTAATTTAAGAACGAAATTATGATTCTTCTGCATAATGATCGTTTTTTACTTTACCATGGGGCAAGGTTCAGGTTTTTTGGGTTTTCAGTGAGGAGGCGGACTATGAATTTTCAGGAGTTGATCATCAGGCTTCAAAGCTTTTGGGCCCGGCAGGGATGTTTGATCTGGCAGCCCTATGATGTGGAAAAAGGGGCTGGGACGATGAACCCTGCCACTTTTTTGCGCTCCCTGGGGCCGCGTCCCTGGAAGGTTGCCTACGTGGAGCCTTCACGGCGCCCGGCGGATGGCCGCTATGGCCAAAACCCCAACCGTCTTTACCAGCATCACCAGTACCAGGTCATCCTTAAGCCTGCACCGGCCGATGTTCAGGATCTTTATCTGGCCAGCCTGCAGGAGATGGGGATTAACCCTTTGGAACACGATATTCGTTTCGTGGAGGATGATTGGGAATCACCCACCCTGGGCGCCTGGGGTGTGGGGTGGGAAGTATGGCTCGATGGCATGGAGATTACCCAATTTACCTATTTTCAGCAAGTTGGGGGCCTCGATCTTGCTTTAATTCCTGTCGAGCTGACCTACGGCCTGGAAAGGATCTCCATGTATGTCCAGGATTGTGATAATGTTTTTGACCTGGAATATGCGGGCGGCGTTAAATACGGCGATGTTTTCCATAAAGCCGAGGAAGAACATTCGCGCTACAGTTTTGAGGAGGCCGATCCTGCTCTCCTTCTCGATCTCTTTACGCTTTATGAAAAGGAAGCAAAACGATTGCTCGAAAAGGCAATTATCCTGCCGGCCTACGATTACGTTTTAAAATGCTCCCATGTTTTTAACGTTCTCGATGCCCGGGGGGCCATCAGCGTTACAGAACGTACAGGCTATATCGCCCGCATCCGGGAACTGGCCCGCCATTGCGGCCGCGGTTTTTTGGAACAAGTATCTTCCTGTGAGGAGGCGGATTAATGGGAAGTGACTTTATTCTGGAGATAGGTACAGAGGAAATTCCCGCCCGCTTTATGCCCGGAGCCCTGGCACAGTTCAAAGAGCTGGCCCGGGAGATGCTCGGGGCCAACCATTTGGATTTCAAGGGAATCAGCACCCTGGCCACTCCCCGTCGCCTGGTGCTGCATATAAAGGATCTGGCCGGCTTGCAAAGGGACCGGGAGGAAAGAAAAAAAGGCCCCTCCAGGGAGGCGGCCTTCGATGCGGAAGGTAAACCCACACGGGCTGCCCTGGCCTTTGCCAGGAAGCATAACCTCAGCCCGGACCAACTGGAGTTGGAACGGGCCGGGAAAAAAGAGTATCTCGTGGCCGTGCAGAAAATAAGCGGTCAAAGGACCCCGGAGTTGCTGGGAGGGTTGCTCCCTTCCCTCATCAAAGGCCTTGTTTTCCCCAAAAATATGGTTTGGGAAGGGAGCAAAGCCAGGTTTGCCCGGCCGATCCGCTGGATACTTTGCCTCTTTGGGACAGAAACTGTTGAATTTTCCTATGCAGGCCTGCCTTCCGGCAGGGAAACCCGGGGGCATCGTTTCCTGAGCCCCGGGCCTTTCGCTGTCAACGATCCCGCCCACTATTTTTCCTGTCTGCAGGAGGCGGGAGTCATCCTCGATCAGGAGAAGAGAAAGCTTTTAATCAAAGAAAAGGTGATAAATGCAGCCCGCCAACTGGGCGGTGCAGCCTGCCTCGATCCCGCCCTGCTGGAGGAAGTTACTTTCCTGGTGGAAAACCCTGAAGCCATTCCCTGTTCTTTTCCGCAAAACTTCCTGGATCTGCCCCGGGAGGTCCTCGTCACGACCATGCAAAGCCATCAGAGGTATTTTCCCGTAGAAGACGAAAAAGGTACAATCCTTCCCTTTTTTATTGCCGTTTCCAACAACGGTTCCGCTCCTTCGGAGATTATCCGGCGGGGCAACGAAAAGGTTTTAAAAGCCCGGCTGGCCGATGCGCGTTTTTTCTATGATGAGGATGCCAAAACCCCCCCGCAGGATAGGGTGGCCGGTTTAAAAAATATTCTTTTTCAGGAGAGCCTGGGTACCCTTTTCGAGAAAACGGAACGCCTGCAAGGCCTGACCGGTTTTCTTCTGGAAGAGATCCCCTGCCCCGATGCGGCTGAAAGGGAGGCGGCATTGCGGGCTGCCCTGCTGGCCAAGACGGACCTAACCACCCATCTGGTCGGTGAATTCCCGGAACTGCAGGGAACCATGGGCCGGGAATATGCTTTACAAAGCGGGGAGACGGAAAGCACGGCCACAGCAATTTTTGAACATTATCTGCCCCGCTTTGCCGGCGACGCATTTCCTGCCACCACCCCCGGTATTATCGTCGCCCTGGCGGATAAAACAGATCACCTGGCCGGTTGTTTTGCCGTGGGTATCCGCCCCAGCGGATCCCAGGACCCCTATGCCCTCAGGCGCCAGGCCCTGGGGATACTGTCCATACTCCTCCATCACAAGCTGTCCCTTTCCTTCGATGATTTACTTCGCCGGGCGCTCCTGCAGCTGAAGGGGAAATTGGACGATATGACGGAAGAAAAGCTGGAAAAGTTGATGGTGGAAATTCGCGGTTTTGCCTGGCAGCGTCTGAGATATCTGTCCCAGGAAAAAGGCTTGGGTTACGATATCGTCGAGGCAGTTTTGAACACGCCGCAGGATAACGTCACGCTGCTGGCGGAGAGAATGCGTTTCCTTCAGGATAACAAGGAAAGCGACGATCTGAGGGAGGCGGCCCAGGCGTTTATTCGCGTTGCCAACCTGGCACGAAAGGCAGCATCCGGGGTAAAACCTGATAAAGAGCTTTTTTATGAGGAAGGGGAAAGGCAGCTATTTACCGCTCTGCAGAGAGCTGGCCAGGAAATCCGTTCCTTTCTGGAAAAGGGCGATCTTGCTGCTGCTTTGACAACATTGGCCGCTTTAAAAGGCCCCATCGATCTCTTTTTCGATCAGATCCTGGTTATGTCTGAAGATCAGATGATTCGCGACAATAGGTTGGCCTTATTAAAAGAAATCTGTGATTTATTTCGGCAAATGGCCGATTTTTCTAAAATAGTTTTCTGAGGCAACAATAATACGCGTCATAAAGGAGTCTGAAATGAAATGAGCGACGACAAACAGGTTTACTTATTTCGTGAGGGCAACGCAGAGATGAAAAAATTGCTGGGAGGAAAAGGGGCCAACCTGGCGGAGATGACCCGCATAGATCTGCCTGTACCGCCGGGTTTTATCGTTACCACGGAAGCCTGCAACAACTACTACTCCCAGGGTGAAACCCTTTCGGAAAAAGTAAAGGAAGAGATCGAGGAAGCGCTGGCGGAACTGGAAAAACAAACCGGTAAGGTGTTGGGAGACGAGAAGGATCCCCTTTTGCTTTCTGTTCGCTCAGGGGCCTACTACTCCATGCCGGGGATGATGGATACCATCCTCAACCTGGGCCTGAATGATACGACGGTCGAAGCGCTGGCTGCCGCTTCCGGCGACAGGGCCTTCGCCCTGGATTGTTATCGCCGTCTTTTGCAGATGTACGGTGACGTGGTGCTGAAAATTGAGCATGACTCCTTCGAAAAGGTCTTTGATGAAATCAGAACCGCTCTTAATATTCCCCTTGGTGAACGTCTAACAGCCGACGGGCTGGAGACGCTGGTGAAAAGATATAAAAAAATTATTCGCGATGAAAGCGGAAATGATTTTCCCCAGGATCCGCGCCGGCAACTGCTTAACTCCATTGCCGCGGTTTTTGCCTCTTGGAACAACCATAGGGCCATCGTTTACCGTCGTCTGAATAATATTCCGGATGATTTGGGAACAGCAGTCAATATCCAGGCTATGGTCTTTGGCAATCTGGGCGAGGGCTGCGGGTCGGGAGTTGCCTTTACGCGCAACCCATCAACGGGTGAAAAAAAGCTTTACGGTGAGTTTCTTTTCAATGCCCAGGGCGAGGATGTCGTGGCCGGCATCCGGACGCCGTTGCCCTTTTCCGAGCTGGAGGCGAAATATCCGGCTATCTACAATGAATTTGAGCGTATCTGCCAGGTTCTCGAAAACCACTACCATGATATGCAGGATATTGAATTCACTTTTGAAAAAGAAAAGTTATATATTTTGCAGACTCGCAATGGCAAAAGGACTGCCGCGGCGGCGGTTAAAATTGCTGTGGATATGGTCTCCGAGGGGGTCTGCACGAAAAAAGAGGCTCTGTTGCGTGTCGATCCCGGGCAACTGACCCAGCTATTGCACCAGGGTATCGACCCTTCCATAAGCATTAAGCCGGTGGCTGCCGGCCTGCCTGCCTCCCCCGGCGCAGCAGTGGGCAAAGTCGTTTTCGATGCCGATATTGCCGAAGAGAAGGGGCAGCAGGGGGAAAAGGTGATTCTTGTTCGTTCCGAGACTACGCCGGACGATATCCATGGCATTGTGACCGCCCAGGGGGTTCTGACCAGCCGGGGCGGCATGACCAGCCACGCGGCGGTGGTGGCCCGTGGAATGGGGAAACCCTGCGTCAGCGGCTGCGAAGGACTGAAGATCGATGCCGAAGGGAAGGAGTTTCAGCTGGGCGGGCAAACGGTGAAAGAGGGAGAGATTATTTCCATCGATGGAACGACGGGACATATTTATCTCCAAGAAGTTCCTTTGGTGCCGCCGCAGCTCAGCGGAGAATTTTCCCTGTTGCTTTCCTGGGCGGACGAAGTGCGGAAGTTGGGGGTAAGGGCTAATGCCGATAACCCAGTGGATGCCGGGAAGGCCAGGGAATTTGGCGCCGAGGGCGTCGGCCTTTGCCGGACTGAACATATGTTTATGGAACAGGAGCGCCTGCCCATCGTCCAGGAGATGATCCTGGCCGATACGGCGGAGGGAAGAAAAAAGGCTCTGGATAAACTTTTACCTATCCAGCAGGGCGACTTTGAGGGCATCCTCCGTGCCATGGCCGGCAATCCAGTCACGATCCGCCTGCTCGATCCGCCCCTGCATGAATTTCTGCCCAACCCGGAAGAGCTTCTGGTGGAGGTAACCCTGCTGCGGGAAAGGGGTGGGGATAGGGCTGCCCTGCGGGAAAAGGAGGAACTCCTGGAGAAGGTGCGCAGCCTGACCGAGTTTAACCCCATGATGGGCCATCGGGGCTGCCGGCTGGGTCTTATTTTCCCAGAGATATACAGAATGCAGGTCAGAGCCATCAGCCAGGCGGCTGCCGGGCTGAAAAAAGAGAGCCTGGAGGTTTTTGCCGAGATCATGATCCCCCTTGTCGGGCATTTTAACGAACTGGAAAGGATGCGCCGGATCGCCGAGGAGGAGATCGCCGAGGTGGCGAAGGAAACCGGGGTGGAACTCAGCCTGCCCATCGGGACGATGATCGAGCTGCCCAGGGCCTGTGTTACGGCCGATCAGATTGCCCGCCATGCCGACTTTTTTTCCTTTGGTACCAATGACCTTACCCAGATGACCTTTGGTTACAGCAGGGATGATGCCGAAGGAAAATTCCTTCCTTTTTATGTCAAGAATGAAATCCTTCCTGCCAATCCCTTTGCCATTCTGGATCGGGAGGGTGTGGGTAGCCTCGTTGCCCAGGCAGTCAAATTGGGTCGGGAAAGCAAGCCGAGTTTAAAACTGGGCATCTGCGGCGAACACGGAGGCGAACCCAGCTCCATCGCATTTTGTCATGAGGTGGGCCTGGACTACGTGAGCTGTTCGCCCTACCGTGTCCCCGTGGCCCGACTGGCTGCCGCCCAGGCAGCGATCAATTTTGAACGTTAATTGGCGATGTTCTAAAATTTAAGTAAGGCATCTATATAAAAGGGTGTTGTGCTAAAATTTTTGGTGCAGCACCTTTTTTTTAGGATGTTGTAGGATGTTGTTTAGGAAGACCTAAAATGGCTAAATGACCATTGACAAACAATAGAATGCTTAAGTTAGATATTGCCTGCTTATTAAACACATTGTATAATATTTACAACGAATGGAATAATTTTGATCAGCTGATTAGGTTTGAAGGGAGAAGCGTCATGGGAAAAGTTTATACTAAAAATGAGATAAAGATGAAACTGTTACCTATACTTAGTGACTATCCTATTGACAAAGCTATTCTTTTTGGTTCCTATGCAAGGGGTAATCCAACGGACTCAAGTGACATTGATCTAGTCATTGATAGCAATGGCAAAATTCGAGGGATTGATTTTTTTAGTGTATTAGAAGATATTGCAAAAATTTTTGATGTTCCGGTGGACTTGATTGAGGCATCACAAATAATCGAGGGTAGCCGTGTACAAAACGAAATTAATGAAACTGGGATAATAATTTATGAAAGAGCATGAACGAAATGTTCTTGAAAAAATAAAAATATATGCAGAGCAAGCTATGCAATTTAAAGAAGGTATGACTTTTGAAGAGTTTTCTGATGATTCCAAAACTATATCTGCTTGTGTTTTTAATCTCAGTCAAATTGGGGAATTAGTGACACGGTTGGATTCTGAATTCTTGGAAGAAAACAAACAGATCCCATGGCATAAGATGAGAGGGATGAGAAATAGAATTATCCATGATTACGAAGGAATCCAGTTAAATATAGTTTGGGATGTATTAGTGGAATTTTTACCAGAATTAATTAAAAACATCAATGAATTAGAGCATAGATAAGGAGAATTTTGTGTCATAGATGTTAAGGAGGGTGGAAGGGGCCCGTCCACCCCGGC
>CAZAQM010000005.1:0-22059 GCA_964487385.1 uncultured Dethiobacter sp. | reverse complement strand
CTTGGCATGGGCGTTGGGGTGACTATTTCGCTGACCTTGGTGGGGACGATCAGGGAACTATTCGGCGCAGGGAGCATCTTCGGCTTCAATATCATGGGTTCCTCCTTTGAACCGATGATGCTGCTGGCTAGCCCGCCGGGCGCCTTTATTACTTTGGGTATTTTGCTCGGGCTTTGCAACTTTGCTTTTAAACGTTTCGGAATCGAATAGAGAGTAAGGGAGGTTTGACGGATGAATTTGCTGGCGCTGATTTTTGTAGCCATCCTGGCCAACAACATTGTTTTAAGCCAGTTTCTGGGTATCTGCCCATACCTGGGTCTTTCCAGGAAGATCGAAACTTCGGTGGGGATGGGCCTGGCTGTCATCTTCGTGATGACCATGTCGGCTATCGTCACCTGGCTGGTCGATCTCTATCTGCTGCAGCCATTTAACCTGGCCTACCTAAGGACCATTGCTTTTATCCTGATCATTGCCGGACTGGTACAATTTGTGGAGATGGTGCTGAAAAAAACCAACCCGGCCCTCTTCCGGGCCTTGGGGATTTATCTGCCCCTGATTACCACCAACTGCACCATCCTCGGCGTGGCGCTTTTAAACGTTCAGGCCCAGCATTCCATTATCGAGACGATTATCTATTCCATCGCCACGGGCGCTGGGTTTACACTGGCCATGATTTTAATGGCGGGTATACGGGAGAGGCTTGAACTGGCTACTATGTCAAATTATCTAAAGGGGGCGGCGGTAACGCTGGTCTCCGCAGGGATCCTTTCCCTGGCTTTTATGGGCTTTAAGGGTATGGTAGCACTTTAATTTCGGAGGTGAAAAGATAGTGGAGCTAGTTATGTCCATGGTTATCATTGGCGGATTGGGGCTGTTTTTTGCCGGGGTGTTGGCCTACGCCGCTAAGAAGTTTGCCGTGGAGGAAGATCCCAGGGTGGAAATGGTCATCGATCTCCTTCCCGGCGCCAACTGTGGCGCATGCGGCTTTTCCGGCTGCAGTGCCGCTGCTGAGAAGATTTGTTGCGGCGAGGTGCCGGTGGATAGCTGCATTCCCGGCGGTAAAAAAGTTGCCGACACTATTTGTGAAGTTTTGGGAGTTGCCTCTGTCGCTTCGGAAGGCAGAAAAGTTGCCGAAGTGCATTGCCTCGGGAGCAAAGATGTAGCCCCCGACAAGTTTGAATATCAGGGAGTCAGGGATTGCCAGGCAGCAGTGATGTACAGCGGAGGTTTTAAAGCCTGTACATATGGATGCCTGGGATTGGGAACATGCGTGGAAGCCTGTCCCTTCGATGCTCTTTCCATGGGCGCAAACGGCCTGCCACAGGTGGATACGGAAAAATGCACCGGTTGCGGTGTCTGTGCCAAAGCCTGCCCGCGGGGCGTCATACACATCGTCAGCGCCGATCGGAAGGCAAAGTATGTCCCTTGCAACTCGCTGGCCAGCGGTAAAATTGTCCGCCAGGCTTGCGAGGTGGGGTGCATCGGCTGCAAGGCCTGCGTGAAAGCCTGCCCCAACGATGCCATCGTCGTGGAGAACTTCCTGGCGGTGATCAACAGGGATAAATGTGATGATTGCGGCAAATGCGTGGAAGCTTGCAAGCGCGGCATCATCAAAGACGTGGGCAAGGTTCTCGTGGCCGGTTAACGGCTGATAAAATTTACCGAAAAAAAACGGCAAGGATTTTCCTTGCCGTTTTTTTAAGGGTAATCCAGTCGCAAAGTATAAACCTGCTAGAGAGATGACCCTTTTGCAGCGATGACAATAAAAGGTAAGCCCATGGTGGCAATAATGAAGCATCTTTCAGGCGACAATAATAGATAAGATTTTAGGGCAAAGCCTGAAATTTTATAAGGAGGAAAATGACAGGTAAAGATGTTGGATGAAAAGAAATTGACGCATTTTAATGCCCAGGGGCGCGGTCGGATGGTGGATGTTACTGAAAAAAATGTTACGTTCCGGGTGGCCAGGGCCCGGGGGAAGATGCGCATGCAGGAAAACACTTTGCAGGAAATCAAGAAGGGGACCATCGCCAAGGGGGATGTGCTGGGGGTTGCCCAGGTAGCCGGCGTTCTCGGAGCCAAACAGACGCCCTCGCTCATTCCCATGTGTCACCCGCTGCTCCTCACAGGGGTCGATCTCAATTTTGCTTTTCAGGATGAAAGTACCCTGATCATCGAGGCAACTGTGAAAAACAGCGGGCAAACCGGGGTGGAGATGGAGGCGCTGACGGCTGTCAGCATTGCTGCCCTGACCGTTTATGATATGTGCAAAGCTATCGATCGGGGCATGGAAATCCTGGAGATCCGCCTCATGGAAAAGAGCGGGGGCAAAAGCGGACATTATCTGCGGGAGGAATAGCCATTAACTACCTTTTCCCTGCAGGCCAGCGTTTCTTGCCGGTAATAATCGATCAAGGCGGATTTTACCGGCTGAAATGCCTGTTGTTGCCTCCGGGAAATATCCTTGCCTAACCATTTTAAAAATGATAGTATTTGTAGAAAGATGGCTATCGTTTCAATGGTCGATGGGAAAAAGCCCGGAGAGAAGGAGATTTTCTGGGGCGGATGAAATTGTCTATCTGGGGCAAAAAACGGGTAAAAGTGTTGTTTCTTTCCTTAATCATCATCCAGCTTTTCTTTATCTGGGGTTGTTCTGCAAGCCGCCCGCAAGATGATAAAACGACAACAACCCGCCTGTTGATGGATACCCGGGTGGATCTGACCCTCTATGAAGCCGGCGGGAAAGCTTCCAAACAGATAAACGAGGAAGTATTTGCCGAAATGGAGCGTCTGGAAACGATCCTCAGCCGGACGGTTGCCGGCGGCGACCTGGATCGCGTTAACCGGGCCGCCGGTGTGGAATGGGTGGAGGTGAGCCCGGAGACTTTTTTTGTTCTTGGCAGGGCACTGGAATTTGCCGAACTGACCGGGGGAGCTTTCGATCCCACGGTGGCCCCCCTTGTGGAGCTGTGGGGTTTTGGCACTGAGCATCCCAGACGGCCCTCCGAGGATGAACTTGAGGCGGTTCTTCCCCTGGTCGATTATCGCCTGGTCCAGCTGGACAGCAACCGCTCTGCGGTCTATCTGCCTCTTAGGGGAATGAGGCTTGATCTGGGGGGGATTGCCAAGGGTTATATCGTCGATCGGGGTATGGATGTAGTGCGAAAACATACAGCAGAGGCCTGTTTTCTCAATGCCGGCGGCGATATACGTGTCTCCGGGGAAAAGCCTTCCGGTGAAAAATGGGCGGTGGGCATACAGGACCCCGGGGCTGATGCCGGGTTTCCCGAAACGTTCTGTCTTGCCGCCCTCCGCCTGGAGGGGGAAAGCAGCGTGGCAACCTCGGGGAATTACCAGCGTTTTTTCGAAGAGGATGGAGTAATATACCACCATATTTTAGACCCGGCAGATGGAAAGCCGGCGCGCCATTTTAAAAGCGTGACCATCGCAGCGCAGGATACCCTGACGGCGGATGCCCTGTCCACGGCGGTTTTTGTTTTGGGGAAGGAAGCAGGCCTGGCCCTGCTGGAGCAGCTTCCCGGGGTCGATGGCGTGCTCGTGGACGAAGAGGGACAGATGTTTTATTCAACGGGCCTTGAGGATAAGATAGAGTTGCTTCCGCCGCCGGAAGGCTGAAAATCCTTCCCGAAAGATTAGAACGGATCTGAAAAATGGAGCAGACGCGCAGCAAAAAAATAGTTTACCTGGCCCTGCTCGTAGCCTTTGCTGTGGGCATGCATACGATCGAGGCGGCTCTTCCGCCGCCTTTCCCGGTTCCGGGGGCAAAACTGGGGCTGGCCAACATCATCACTCTGCTGGCCATCGTTCTTTATGGTTTACGCAGCGGTCTTTTGGTTGCTTCCCTGCGCAGCATCATGGGCAGCATTCTTACCGGGGGTTTTTTAGGTTTCGGTTTTTATCTCAGTTTCAGCGGGGCCATTTTAAGTTGTCTGGCAATGGGGATGCTGATGAGGCCTTACCAAAATAAAAAAATAACGCTCATTTCCGTGAGCATCGGGGGAGCGGCCGTTTTTAACGTTGTCCAACTGGCCCTGGCGTCGATACTGGTGCAAAACATGGTCCTATTCAGGGGGTACCTGCCCTTTCTGTTGGCGCTTTCCCTGCCGACGGGCATTATTACAGGCTTGATGGCCAGTTACTTGGAAAATGCCCTCAGGCG
The DNA here is from genome assembly GCA_964487385.1 of uncultured Dethiobacter sp. Lineage (GTDB taxonomy): Bacteria > Bacillota > Dethiobacteria > DTU022 > UBA8154 > DUNV01. Next base: position 17,879 of record CAZAQM010000005.1, on the reverse strand, counting down.
CACCGGCAGGTTTAGAGTTTGAGTCTTTATGTGGAGGGATATATTTGCAGCCTTTGATTCTGGCTTCCGCTTCACCCCGCCGTGCCCAACTGCTGGCGCAAATCGGGCTGGAATTCCTTGTGGTCAAGAGCGGTCTTTGGGAAACGGAGATCCTGCGGGAAGAGGATGTGCCAAAGATGGCCCTGGCCAAGGCCAGGCGGGTGGCCCGGAGCTACCCCGGACGATTTGTTCTCGGCGCCGATACGGCTGTGTTTTGCGGGGGAAAGGCGTTGGGCAAGCCCCGGGACGAGAAGGAGGCAGCGGAAATGCTCAGATCCCTGAGCGGCAGGGTCCACCATGTCATTACCGGCCTGGCCCTGATTAGGGATGGGCGGGAAAGGGCCGCCAGTGAGAAAACGATGGTCAGCATGCGCCTTTTGCAGGAAAAGGAGATAGAGGCCTATGTTTCCTCCGGGGAACCGCTGGATAAGGCAGGCGCTTACGGTATTCAGGGCAGGGGGGCGATATTTGTGGAATATATTGAGGGGTGTTATTTTAATGTCGTCGGCTTGCCCCTGGCCAGGCTTTCTGCCATGCTGAAAGGGGAGGGTTTCTCCATTTGGGACAGTTGAGGAGTGGATTGCAGCGGATAGGAAAATAACCATTAAAGATTTACCTCTGGAAGAGCGTCCCAGGGAAAGGATGAAGGAACTCGGGGCGGGAAACCTTTCCAATGCGGAGTTGCTGGCCATCATTTTGCGGACAGGCTACCGGGAGGAAAGCGCCATAAGGCTGGCAGAACGCATTCTTTTTCAGGCGGGGGGGCTCAGGCACCTGCCGGAGATGACTTTGGAAGAACTGCAAAAAGTTAAAGGGATCGGCCTGGCAAAGGCGGTTCAGGTAAAGGCGGCCCTGGAACTGGGCAGGCGCATGGCCCTGTCCATCAAACCGGAAGGGATTTCCCTTACCTCCCCGGGGGAGGTAGCCGAATTTCTCATGGAAGAGATGCGCTTTTACAATAAAGAGTACTTCAAAATCGTCCTCTTGAACACAAAGAACCAGCTCATTTCCCTCGAAGATATTTCCGTTGGCAGTTTAAATGCCTCCATCGTTCATCCCCGGGAGATCTTCCACTATCCCATTAAAAAAAGCGCTGCCGCTATAATTCTGGTCCATAATCACCCCAGCGGTGATCCGACTCCAAGCCGGGAAGATTTGGATGTAACCAAAAGGCTTGTGGAGGCGGGAGAAATTTTAGGTATAAAGGTGCTCGACCATATTATTGTGGGCGAGGGCAGGCATTTAAGCTTTAAAGAAAAGGGACTGATTCCCTAAAGAAAGAAAGGGGAAGCATCAATGCCGTTTTTTTCTAGATTTTTTTCCAGGAATATTGGGATCGATCTTGGTACTGCCAATACGCTCGTCTATGTCAAAGGGAAAGGGGTGGTTCTGCGGGAACCTTCCGTGGTAGCCATCCGCAAGGATACGGGCCATATTTTGGCGGTGGGCAGTGAAGCCAAAATGATGATCGGCCGGACTCCGGGCAATATCGTGGCCATCAGGCCGATGAAGGACGGCGTTATTGCCGACTTCGACGTAACCCAGACCATGCTGAGACATTTTATCAGTAAATCCTACCGCCGGCGCACAGTTTTCCTGCCGCAAGTGGTCGTCTGTGTTCCTTCAGGTGTTACTGAGGTGGAAAAAAGGGCTGTCCTGGACGCAACCAAGCAGGCCGGGGCCAAGGAGGCTTTTTTAATTGAGGAACCGATGGCGGCGGCCATGGGGGCCGGCCTTCCCGTGGAGGATCCGACGGGAAGCATGATCGTCGATGTGGGGGGCGGGACGACGGAGGTAGCCGTTATCTCCCTGGGCGGCATCGTTACCAGCAAATCGATCCGCGTTGGCGGTGACGAGCTCGATGATGCCATTGTCAATTATATTAAAAAAACATATAACCTGATGATTGGTGAGCGCACCTCCGAGGAAATAAAGATTCAAATAGGCTCAGCCTATCATTCCGATGAGGAAAAGCAGTTTGAAATTCGCGGCAGGGATCTGATCAGCGGCCTTCCCAAGGTGCTAACCATTAGCTCCTGGGAAATTGAGGGGGCTCTTTCTGAATCTGTTGCCGATATTTTGGAAACAGTGAAAACGACCCTGGAGAGGACTCCACCCGAGCTGGCGGCCGATCTGATGGAAAAGGGGATCGTCATGTCCGGGGGGGGAGCCTTGTTAAGGGGCCTGGATAAGCTCATATCCGAAGAAACGGGTATGCCCGTCTTCCTGGCGGAAAATCCCTTGGATTGTGTCGTTTTGGGGGCCGGGAAAGCCCTTTCAGCCATCGATCTTTTAAAACGCGTCTCCGTTTCCCCCCGAAAATTATTTTAAATCCTAGTCGGCTTCCGGAAGGCAGTGTGAAGCGGTGAATCCATCTGTCTGGAGGAAAATAATGGCGATCCTGGGGATCGTGCTTTTGTTGCTTTCTCTGATCCATTTTACCGGAGATGATCTCTTTCATATTCCCCTTTTCGATGATCTGCTGCTTACCCATTTTGCACCCCTACAGGGGTTTGTTTCCAGGCTGGGTGCTGGCACAGCCGGTTTTTTCCAGGGGATTTTCTCTTTCCGCCATTTGCAGCAGGAGAACAAGGATCTCAAGGAGGAGCTGGCCGGCAGGGAAAATGCCCGTTTCCTCATTCTGGAGCTGCAAAAGGAAAATTACCGCTTAAGAAAGATGCTGGACTTCAAAGAACGCTCCCCATATGAGCTGCTGCCGGCTGAGGTAATCGCCAGGGATCCCAGCGGTTGGTTTGAAACGGTGACCATCAACAGGGGTTCCCAGCACGGGGTCAAAAAAAACATGGCCGTCATTACCTCCGAAGGTTTGGCCGGAAATATTCTCAAAGTATCCGGGGCCTCCTCGCAGGTCTTGCTGCTGACTGATTCCCGGCGGGCCGTGAGTGCTGTTGTCATGCGTTCCAGGGAGCCGGGTGATATCGGTATCGTGGAAGGTTCTTCGGGGGAAGGCGTTTTTTTGCGGCTCAGCAACCTTCCGCCGGAGGCCAACGTTCAGCCCGGTGATGCAGTTATCTCTTCGGGCTTGGGGGGTATTTTCCCCAAGGGCCTGGTGATCGGCACTATTATGGAAACCGGGCTTGACCAGTACGGTTTGCTGCAGCAGGCCCTTGTTCTTCCCGCAGTGAATTTTAACCGCCTGGAGGAAGTTTTCGTCGTGACAGAATTTCCCTTTGCAGAAGCGGTAGATGGAGAGGGAGAGGAAGAGGAAAGTGAAGAATAAAGAGGTACGACAGTGCGCAATTTGCCCAACAAACTGTCATTAAAACCCTATCTTGTCTTTATCGTTTTGGCCATTATTATTTTACTAGCTGAGGGATCATATTTTTCATTCATTATCTTCCGCAGCATGGTGCCCGATCTGCTGCTCATTTTTGTCGTCTGCCTCTCCTTTTTATGGGGCGAAAAGAAAGGGGTCATTTTAGGGCTGATTTGCGGTTTCCTGCAGGATCTCTTTTTTGGGCCGGCCATCGGTTTTTTTACCCTGGCCAAGATGGCTGCAGCATATTTTTCCGGCCTTTCTTCCCGGGAAATTTACAAAGACCAGATCATCGGCCCGATGCTGACGGTGTTCCTCTCTACTTTCGTGCACGAATTCGCTGTTTTTTTCCTGGTTGGATTATTCTGGGGAAACAGATTTACTTTTTTCTTTGCCCTCGATCAGGTTTTCCTTCCCCGAGCCCTTTATCACCTGGTTTTGACGATCATCATTTATCCCCTGCTTTACCTGGCGGAACAGAATAATTTATTTTCCCCCTTTTCCCATAAATAGGCTTCGATACGGGGGTGGAGATCCATGGATAGGCAAAAGCTGAAAAGAACGAGAATCTTTATCTCTATTATTATCCTTATTTTTCTTTTGCTCATTTCCCGCCTGGCCTACCTGCAGATTTTAAATTATGATTATTATTGGGGGAGGGCGGAAAAAAACCGCTTGCGCATTTTACCCGTGACAGCGCCCCGGGGTGAAATTTTTGATAAAAACGGCCGGCAGCTAGTGGCCAACAGGCCGGGCTTTACCGTCTCGCTGGTGGATTTGGGCAGCGGTTATAGCGATGAGACGATAGCGCGCCTGGCCGTGCTGCTGGATATGAGAGAAGAGGAGATAGAAAAGACAATTAGTTCCCATTTCTACCGCCGCTACCTGCCCATCCGCCTGAAAATGGATGTGGACGCGGAGACGGTTTCACAAATTGCCGAAAACCGCCTGGATCTTCCCGGGGTGGTCATCGAGGTGCAGCCGATCAGAAAGTATGTTATGGGCAATTTTGCCTCCCACCTGCTGGGATATCTGGGCGAAGGGACCGTCGCCGAGGGGATCGTGGATTTTTGGCATGAGGCGGGGTATCATTATCAGCCGGGCGAACTGGTGGGCCAGGCCGGTTTGGAAATGGTTTGGGAACCATTTTTAAAAGGGGAGGATGGCGGGTTGCAGGTGGAGGTCAATTCCACCGGCCAGTCGATTCGGGAATTTGAACGGGTTGAACCGAAGCCGGGAAACAGCCTTTTCCTGACCCTGGATGCCAACTTGCAGCGGGTGGTGGAGGAAGCCCTGCAGGAGGCCGTGCAGCTGCAACTGGAAGAAGGCAATTCCTATGCCGGGGAAGCCGGAGCAGTGGTTCTCGAGCCACAAAGCGGCCGCATTCTTGCCATGGCCAGCCTGCCCTCCTACGATCCCAATACATTCCGCCTCGACTATGCTGAGCTGATCAAGAGCCCCGGCCGGGTTCTGCTGAATAAGACGACAGAGGAACACTATCCCGTCGGTTCCGTCTTTAAAATGGTTACCGGCGTGGCCGGGCTGGAAAAAGGCGTCATCAGCAGGACGGATAAGCTGTATTGCGGGGGGAGGGTGACGCGCTACGGGGCGACCAAATCCTGTTTTCGCGGGACGGTTCATGGTTCGATCGATATCGTGGAAGCGATAAGGAAATCCTGCAATATTTTTTTCTATGAATTAGGATTGCGGGTGGGCATTGACGATCTGGCCCACTATGCCCGGGAATTCGGCTTTGGGCAGCCCACGGGCCTCAAGGATATTTTTGGCGAAAAGGGCGGCATCGTTGCCAGCCGGGAGTATAAGGAGCAGCTTTTAAACGAGCCCTGGTACCCGGCGGAAACCATGGATGCAGCTATTGGACAGGGCTATTGCAGCATTACCCTCCTGCAGCTGGCAAACTATGTTTCTATGATCGCCAATGGCGGGCTGCACTATCGTCCTTTTCTGGTGGACAGGATCGTCGATTGTGAAGGCAATGTCCAGATGGTGGCTGAGCCGGAGGTTTTGCACGAAATGGAAGTAAGCGCTCTTAACTGGCAGATCATTCGGGAAGGCATGAAGCTCGTTACCCTGTCCGGCGGAACTGCCTCCCGTCTGGCAGATCTCCCCATAAGGGTGGCGGGCAAAACGGGTTCGGCCCAGGTAGCCGGCCGGGGGAGCGATATCCCTTCCCATAGTTTTTTTGTGGGCTATGCACCGGCAGAGAATCCGGAAATAGCCTTTGTTATCTTTATCAAATATGGCGGAACCGGCGGGACGAGTGCCGTGCCCGTCGCCAGGAAGATCCTTGAAAGTTATTTTGCCCTTGAGCCCCGGCAGGAGCCTGGGGAGTAGCGGGGATCCCCGGAGGAAAAAAATGTTCGATCGCCGTCTGTTAAAAAATTTTGATTACCAGTTACTTTTAATCGTTCTGGCGCTCTGCGCCTATGGCTTGCTGGTGCTCAGCAGCGCCACCCGGGGGGCGGGTGCAACCGACTCATTCGTCTATCTGCAGAAACAGGCTATCTCTATCGGCATTGGAGTTTTTGCCATTTTAGTTATTATCAGCCTGGATTATGTCTATTTTTACCGCCTGCACTGGTATTCTTATGCCTTCAATTTTCTCTGCTTGGCGGCAGTGCTCTTCATTGGGAGCGAGGGTGGGGGTTCCTACCGCTGGATCGATCTGAAGGTATTCGACTTTCAGCCATCGGAAATGGCTAAAATTATTATTATTATTACCCTGGCTAGCTTGCTGGTGGAGCAAAAAGAAAAGCTGGCCAATCCCCTCCAGCTCATCCCCTTGTTTTTGCACGTTCTGCTGCCCATGATCCTCATTTTTCTGCAGCCCGATCTGGGAACCGCCCTGGTGTTCGTGGTGATTTTTTTGGGAATGCTTTATATGGCCGGGGTGCCGCTGAAGAACCTGCTCATGGTGGTCGGTTCGGGGCTGGCCGCTGCTCCCTTGTTTTGGTTGAAGCTGATGGATTACCAGAAAATGCGCCTCATCGTTTTTTTAAACCCCGATATGGATCCCCTTAATTATGGTTATCAGCTAAACCAGTCCATGATCGCCATCGGTTCGGGCGGCCTGACAGGGAAAGGGCTTTTTGCCGGGACCCAGGCCAGACTGCAATTTCTGCCGGAACAGCATACCGATTTTATTTTTTCTGTTCTTGGCGAAGAGCTTGGTTTCCTGGGCGGGGCCTTCTTGTTGCTGCTCTATCTCCTGTTAATTTACCGTATCCTTAAGGTGGCTTCCTTTTCCAAGGATAATTTTGGTTTCCTGCTTTGTGCCGGCGTAGCGACGATGCTCACCTTCCAAATACTAGTAAATGTGGGCATGACCCTCAGCATCATGCCCGTCACGGGCCTTCCCCTGCCCTTTATGAGCTATGGAGGCAATGCCATGCTCATGAACATGGTTTCTATCGGTGTAGTCCTCAATGTGGGGATGAGGCGGCACAAAATCCAGTTTTAGCATAAACTTTTCTCCCGGGGAATATATTGTACAGGCAGCACTATTCCGGGAGGGGTCGAAGATGTTAGAAAAATTTCGGCAAAAGTCTTTTCCGCGTTTTAACTTAAGGGCTCGTCTGGACGAGTATTATAACTCCAGGAATAAAAGGTATTGGGATGATGATACGGAATTTTTAGGCAGGAGCGGAGCCCGCACCATCTTTGACTTTTACCCCTTTTCAGTATTGAAGGAAATGCACAGCTTCCTTTTCTTTAAAGTTTCCCTTGTCTTTTCCCTGGCCCTGCTAACATTTTTCCTCTCGCTGATCAACCTTCCTTTTTCCCATACGCTTCTCAAAAATATACATTATGTGACTACCTGGAAGACGGATTTTATTGCTCTGGGAAAACAAGCGGCGCCCGTGGTGAAGAGCTTATGGGAGGGCAGCCCGGAGAGGTATCTCGATGTATGGGCGCCCATCGTCGGCAGGAATGATGAGGAAGGCAGCACCAACTGCTTTTCCATGCCTTTCGCAGGACGAGTTGTCAAAAATTTTGGCTATGGTTATAACCCCAAGCTGCAAAGGGAGGATTTGACCTATGGACTGCTTTTCAGCGCCCCGGGCGGGGGGGAAATCCTCGCCGCCGCTTCCGGCAAGGTGAGCGAAATTAAAAATGATCCCTATTATGGACTGCTCATCGTGCTCCGGCATGATGGAGGGATGGAAACATGCTATGGATACCTGGGGGAAACCTTAGTGGCCGAAGGTGAAGAAGTCACATGCGGGGAACAGATAGCCCGGATCGGGCTGGACGCGGAAACGCAGGTTTCTTACCTGTATTTTGAAGCCAGGGATAAGGGCAGGCCTTTCGATCCCCTGCCCCTTTTCACCGCTCCAGGCGGGTCTTGAAAAAAAGCGGGGCAAAATTGCCGTATGAATGTCTGAAGGGGGGGGTTACTTGAGCTGGTGCCTGGCAAAAATCAGGGGACAGAAAATTCTGCTTCATCCATTTTTCCTGCTCTTTCTTTTTCTCTGGCTGCTGGCCGGGCTGCCGCTGGAAACCCTTTTTCTTTTTGTTCTAGTCCTTCTGCACGAGCTGACGCATTCCTTCGTAGGAAGGCTCAGCGGCATTAAAGTGGAGAGCATTGAACTATTCCCCTTCGGAGGGGCAGCCCATCCGGCAAGTCCCCTGGAATTCGAACCACGCAAGGAAATTATGATTGCCGCCGCCGGGCCCCTCTTCAACCTGGTCTTATTTTTGCTGCTTAACAATTATCGCCAGCTTTTTTTCCTCCTCTTTCCACTCCGCCAAGTTCATTACATTTTTCTGCTCAGGGCCAATCTTTTTCTGTTTATTTTCAACCTTCTCCCCGGATTGCCCCTCGACGGAGGTAGAATTCTCAGGGCCTTGCTGAGCGCCAGAATGGGTTTTTTCCGGGCAACCGAGGCCTGTGCAGGCTATGGAAGGATTTTGGGAGGGGTTTTCTTTATTGCCGGTATATTGTTGTCCTATTATGATTTCGTTCTCCTTTCGGTATCCCTGGCAGGCCTTTTTCTCTACAGCGCAGCAGGGAAACAGCAGCGTTCATCCATTTACCTCTTTTTGCGCTACCTGGTCAGAAAAGAGAGGATGCTGCAAAAAACCGGGGTTCTTAAGGGGGAGCAGATCGTGGCGCTGGAAAGCACGGCAATCATCGATGTTTTAAAGAGATTTAAGCCGGCAAAATACCACCAGATCATCGTTCTCAACCGCACCTGCCGCGTCATCGGCCAATTATCGGAAAGCCAGCTCCTCTCCGCCGCTCTGGAAAAAGGCATACACCTGCCCCTTGGCCGGCTCTGCCGGGGGGGAACCGGCGTCTGGAAGGGCAGTGCCCGGAAATCAGTGGCCGATGAGCGGAGATGAGGTGCATGTTTTTTCAGGCAAATTCTTTGTCCAGCTTTTTGTGTTTAAAGGTTTTGCTGCGGCTGGCATAGTCTTCCACGATATGACCGCTGCCCAGGAGCTTGTATTTGTAGATGACGAGGCCTTCCAGTCCCACCGGACCCCTGGAATGGATCTTGCCGGTGCTGATACCCACTTCCGCACCAAACCCGTAGCGGAAACCATCGCTAAAGCGCGTCGAGCAATTCCAGAAAACATTCCCCGAATCGACATAATCCATAAAGCGTGCCGCCGCCTGCCTGTCCCCGGTGATAATGCTATCCGTATGCCCCGATCCGTAGGTGTTGATATGATCGATGGCCTCCTCCAGCCCGGGCACGACCCTAATGGACAGCTTATAATCGAGGTATTCCGCCCGCCAGTCTTCTTCGCCGGCGGGGCCTGCGGGGATTAGTTCCCGTGTCCGGGGGCATCCCACGATCTCCACCTTTTTGCTGTCCAGCTGTTTTTTTAGTGCGGGCAGGAATGAAGGCGCAATTCCCTCATGCACCAAAAGCGTTTCTGCCGCATTGCAGACAGCCACATACTGGGTTTTGGAATCGCTGACGATGCGGACGGCCATCTCCGGATCGGCGCTTTCGTCCACGTAGCAATGACAGATGCCATCGGCGTGGCCCAGGACAGGAATTTTGGAATTGTCCATGATATAGCGCACAAAGTCGTTCGAGCCCCTGGGGATGAGCAGATCGATGTACTGATCCATTTTGAGCATATCGTTGACGTCCCCCCGCGTTTCCAAAAGCGCTGCCCAATGGGAAGGGATGCCGGCTTTTACTGCAGCGTCGATAATAATTTCGCCCAGGAGGCGGTTAGTCTCCATGGCCTCCGATCCGCCCTTGAGCAGAACCCCGTTCCCGCTTTTAAGGCAGAGGGTTGCTATCTGCACGAGGGCATCGGGCCTGGATTCAAAGATGACGCCAATGACACCGATGGGGCAGGTCACCTTGTACAGTTCCAGCCCATCGTCCAGTTCTGTAGCCAAAAGTGTTTTGCCCACAGGATCCCCGAGTTTGATCAGATCCCTGATTCCCTCTGCCGCATCGGCGATCTTTTCCTCATCGAATTTCAATCTTGAAAGCAGCGGCGTTGGCAGGTTTTCCTCCTCGCTCCTTTTCAGATCCAGTTCGTTGGCCTTGATGATCGCACTTTTCCCGGCGAGCAAAGAATCGGCTATCAGGGCCAGGGCTTTGTTTTTTACTTCCGCTTTTTCTGCGGCCAATTTGATAGAGGAATCCTTCACGCGGCGCGCTAGTTCGTCGATGGTCACTCTAAAGTCCCTCCTACCTTTTTTCTGGAAATATGTCCTTCAATATCTTCGTTACCCATAGAATTACGAAGAATACTAAATCCATGGTCCCGTACAATTATCTTATATCTTTCTGAAAAAGAAATCAATGATATGATATAATGGTTAACGAGCCTGATTCATATTTGAAAAAGAATGACTTTCCCCCTTCCCGGTCTAGAATAGATAAGAAACAGTTAAACCTTGATTTCACTGTAAAAGCATGTTCTTTCTGCATAAAAAGAAATTTGCAAATTTTGGAACCTGAGGTAATGAGCTTTTATGAGCAAATCCGCTTACGATAATCTTTTGGATAGAGTACAGAAACCGGCCCGTTATTTGGGTGAGGAGATTAATGCCGTTTACAAACCGTTAAACGATATTAAACTGCACCTGGCTTTGGCTTTCCCCGATCTTTACGAGGTGGGGATGTCACACCTGGGCCTGAAAATCCTTTATGCCCTGGTCAATGAGCTGCCGGGCATGTATGCGGAGAGGGTTTTTGCCCCCGCCCGGGATATGGAGGCGCTGCTGCGGGAGGAGAAGCTGCCTCTTTTCAGCCTGGAAAGCAGGACACCCCTCGGCGATTTTGACCTGGTCGGTTTTACCATTCAGTACGAGCTTTGCTATACGGCCATCCTGAGCATGCTGGAGCTTGGCGGGATCCCCCTGCGGAGCGGGGAAAGGAAGATGACAGATCCATTCATTATTGGGGGAGGCCCCGGCGTTTTCAACCCCGAACCCCTGGCCCCTTTTTTTGATCTTTTTGTCATCGGCGATGGCGAGGAGATCCTTCCCGAGCTCCTCGATGAATACCTCCGCTGGAAGAAAAGCGGCGGCCGGAGCCGAGATTCTTTCCTGCGCCGGATTGCTTCCCTTCCCGGTATCTATGTGCCGGCTTTTTATGAACCCCTCTATGAGCCTGCCGCCGGCGGGGAGGAAAAATACTGCGGAATCAAACCGCTGCTGGAGGGCATCCCCTCCCGGGTTACAAAGAGGACGGTGGATCTGGAGGATAGTTTTTATCCGGAAGCCTTTCTCGTTCCCTATATGAAGGCGATCCACGATCGGGCCGTGCTGGAACTTTTTAGGGGCTGCACACAGGGGTGCCGTTTTTGCCAGGCCGGCATTATCTACCGCCCGGTGAGGAACCGCTCCATAGCGAGGCTTCGGCAACTGGCCGGAAATATCGTGGCGCGGACCGGGTTTGAGGAACTTTCCCTTTCTTCCCTCAGCACCAGCGATTATCCCGGGATCGGGGAACTCGTGGATCTGCTGCATGAAGAGCTGGCGGAAAGGGATGTACAGCTTTCTCTTCCCTCCCTGCGGGCGGATACCTTTTCCCTTAGGCTGGCGGATCGGATCAAGAAAAACCGGGGCGGGGGAGGCGTTACTTTTGCCCCCGAAGCCGGGACGCAGCGCCTGAGGGATGTCGTCAACAAGAAGATTTCCCGGGAGGAAATTTTAGGTGCGGCAGAGGAAGCAATCTCCTCCGGAAAAAACCATATTAAGCTCTATTTTATGATCGGACTTCCTACGGAGACGGACGGGGACCTGCAGGGGATCATCGATCTGGTACAGGAAATATTGGCGATCTATCAGCGGGCGGCAAAGAAAAAGCGCAGCCCCTTTCGCATCACCGTCAGCGCCTCCACCTTTGTTCCCAAGGCACATACCCCTTTTCAATGGGAGCCCCAGATTCCCCTTGAGGAGATAAAACGCCGCCAGGGGTTGCTGAGGCGGGGTTTCCGCCCTTGGAAAAGGGTCAATTTTACCTGGCATGAGGCGGAAATGAGCCTTATCGAAGCTGCCTTTGCCCGGGGGGATCGAAGGCTGGCCCCCGTCCTGGAAAATGCCTTTCGCCTGGGCAGCCGGCTGGAAGCCTGGAGCGATGAGTTTTCTTTTTCTCTTTGGGAGGAGGCCTTTGCCGCTGCCGGAGTCAACCCGGGTTATTATGCCGGCCTGCGTCCCGGCCATGGTGATGCGCTTCCCTGGGATCATATCGATACAAAAGTGAACAAGGAATTTCTTATCAAGGAGCATGGGCGTGCCATCAGCGGCGAAATAACCGGTGATTGCCGAAAAGAAGGCTGCAGGGGCTGCGGGATCAAGGACTGCCCCGGAATTCAGGTGGGTGGCGTTGTACTGCTATAGATTATGTTTTTCCAAGGAAAAAGGGATGAGGTATATTTCCCATCTGGATCTGCAGCGGACTTTTACCCGTGCGCTGCGGCGGGGGGGGATTGCGGTGATCCTCAGCCGGGGTTTCAGCCCCCAGCCCCGCCTGGTGTTTGCTGTGCCCCTGGCGGTGGGGATCGAGGGGAAAAATGAATACCTCGATCTCTATTTGGCCGACTGCTGGAAAAAGGAGGTGCTAAAACAGGCTTTACAGGCGCAACTCCCCGATGGACTGGCGGTAAAGGCCATTATCACGGCTGATCCGCTCGCCGATCCGCTTTCCTCCCTGGTTGAAGCGGCACTTTACCGGGCATCATTCCAGGGCTTTTCCGAGCGATGCGATCACATCCCAGACGATATCCTCCAGGCTGATGAGCTTTTGGTTATACGAACAGGGAAAAAAGAAAGAAGGCTGGATATACGGCCGTTTGTTTACAACCTTTGGCTAAAGAGGGATGGCGGCGGTCCCGAGCTCTTTATGCTCTTGGCCACGGGAAGCAAGGGGGGGGCCAGGCCGGAGGAGATACTGTCATTTTTCCCCGCAAAAAAAGAAAGGATAAAAGTATTTCGCGAAAATATCTTTATACGCAAAGGAAAAGCGCTGCTGACCCCCATGGGAGTTACCGATGAAGATTATTTGCAAAAATTGCGGCTACCCTATAAACAAATTGATTTCACTGTATAAAGAATTATAGGTTATATTTTCGATTTCTGAATGTCTAGAGGTTTATGATGGAACAAAAAATAATTGTGAATTATGAGCATAAGGAAACAAGAGTGGCCCTGCTGGAAAATGGGCGGGTGGCTGAGGTATACATCGAACGCCCGCTGCAGCAGAGGATGATTGGCAATGTTTACAAGGGTTTGGTGGAAAATGTGCTTCCCGGGATGCAGGCGGCGTTTGTCAATATAGGCGAAGAAAGAAATGCTTTTCTCTATGTCGACGATATCCCGCAACCCAGGGCGGAAAATTCCTGTGGGGAAAGGATGCCCATCCAGCGCCTTTTGCGGGCCGGGGAAGAAATTATGGTCCAGGTGATGAAGGAGCCCTTTGGGAGCAAGGGAGCCCGGCTGACGGGCAATATTACCCTTCCTGGCCGCTACCTCGTCCTCATGCCCGGCCTGAATTATGTGGGCGTCTCCCGGCGCATTATTTCCCAAGGGGAGAGGGAGCGCCTGAAAAAGGAGATGGAAGGGATCAGGCCTGCCGGGGTGGGGGTCATCGTCAGAACGGCTGCCGAGGGAATCGATGGGGAGAGCCTGCGGCATGATCTGGAGTTTTTGCTGCAGCTTTGGGAGACGACAGGGGCTCTCTACAGCCGTGAAAAATCCCCGGCGCTGCTGCACCAGGATGTGGCACTTATCTATCGCATTATACGGGATCTGTTTAACGATCGCATCAGCCGGTTTATCGTCGATAATGAGCAGGAATATGGCAAAGTGCTGGAGATCCTCGATCTCCTTTCCCCGCACCTGAAAAACAAGGTTTCCTGTTACGGCGGCAAGGAACCGATCTTTGAGCATTTTTGCATCGAAGAGGAGATCGAGCGCTCGCTCAACCGGGTGGTCTGGCTGCGCTGCGGGGGATACCTGGTTTTCGACGAGACAGAAGCCCTGACGGTCATCGATGTGAATACGGGAAAGCATACCGGGAAGAAAAACCTGGAGGAAACAATCTTTAAGACGAATATGGAGGCAGCGGCGGAGATTGCCAGACAGATACGACTGCGGGATATCGGCGGGATCATCATCGTCGATCTGATCGATATGAGTTCGCCAGGCCACCGCCAAAAGGTCCTCGAACATCTCCGGGAGGAGATGAGCCGGGATCGCACGAAAAGCCAGGTCCTGGGCATTACCAACCTTGGCCTCATGGAGATCTCCCGGAAAAAGGTCAGGCAGGGCCTTTCTGCCAGCATGCTGCAGCCTTGTTCCTACTGTTGCGGCAAGGGTAAGGTTCTTACCCCCGAAGCGGTATGCAACAAGGTGGAGAGGGAGCTGAAGAAATTACTGAAAAACAGTCAGGTGGAAGCTGTTCTGATGGAAATGAACAGCGAAGTGGCCGCCCTGATGATCGGCAGCGGCGGGCTTTATTTGAAAAAGCTGGAGGCGGAAACCGGTAAAAACATTTTTGTGCGGGGTTCCGACAATCTGCATATAGAAAAGTATAAAATTCTCATGTCCGGCAAATTTAACGAGGTAGAGCGGCACGCCCTGCCGGTGGAGGAAGGCGGTATTTACCGGGTGCGCGTGGAAGAGCCCCATGCCTCTCATCCCGAGCGGGGAATCGCCCGGCTTCACGGTTATATCCTCGATATCGAGGAGGCCGGAGAGCTGGCCGGCGAAGAGGTTTTAATCATCGTCAAGGAGACGAACCGCACCTTTGCCAGGGCGGTTATCTGGGAGGGACACCAGCCATAGATCGGGGGAACAGGCCTTTTGCAGATTCGCGGTTTTCAGAAAATGAGCCTCGTCGATTTTCCTGATGAAGTCTGTTCGACTGTTTTTGTCGGGGGTTGCAACCTGAGATGCCCTTTTTGTTTTAACCGGGATCTGGTTCTGGATCCCCTGGGCCAGCCTTCCTTTTCAGAGGAAGAGGTTTTTGCCTACCTGCAAAAGCGCATGGCTGTTCAGGGGGCTCTCTGCATTACCGGAGGAGAACCTTCCCTGCAGGGGGATCTGGCCGTCTTTATCGCCCGGGCCAAGGCCCTGGGCCTCAAGGTTAAACTCGATACCAACGGCACCTTCCCCGGAATCCTGGAACTGCTCCTGGGAGAGGAAAACCTGGATTATGTGGCCGTGGATATCAAAGCCCCACCGGAAAAATATGCTTTGCTGACGGGGAAAAAGGTCGATTTTGCCAGGATTGAGCAGACAATCCACCTTTTAAAGAAGTCTTCTGTGAAATACGAATTCCGCACGACGGCAGTCCCCGGCCTGCTGCAAAAGGGGGACCTGCCAGAGATTGCCAAAATTTTGCAGGGCTCCCGGCAGTACGTCCTGCAGCAGTTCCAGCCGGCGGCCACCCTTTTGGATGAAAATTTAACGGCACTGAAGCCCTTTACCAGGGAAGAAGCCCTGGAGATAGCTGCGGAGTGCCGTTTCTTTGTTGACACGGTTCTGCTGAGAGGTTTTTAACACCCCGGGAAATAGCCTGACTGCTTTCTCCCGGGGTGGTTTTTATTTCTAGGCCAGCTCCCGCAGGAAGGACTCCAGCCGATCCAGCCCTCTGGTGATATTCTCCATGGAGGTGGCATAGGAAAAGCGGGCATGTTCGGGCGCCCCGAACCCTTTTCCCGGCACGACGGCCAGCCGGTAGTGTTCCAGCAGCATGGCAGCAAAGTTATCGCCATCGCCAACGGGGATTCCCTTAAATTTTTTGGTAAAAGTGTTTCCGATATGGACGAAGAGATAAAAAGCCCCTTCCGGTTCCATGGAGGAGACCAGCGGAAAGTGGCCCAGCCTGTCCAGCATGTAATCCCTGCGCCCGGCAAAGACGCGGCGCATTTCCTCCACGCAATCCTGGGGGCCGGCGATGGCTGCCAGGGCGGCCTTTTGGGCAATGGAATTGGGGTTGGAGGCGGCATGGCTTTGGATGCCGGCCATGGCGCCGGCGATGGCCGGGGACGACGCGGTATAGCCGATGCGCCATCCGGTCATGGCGTAGGATTTGGAGACGCCGTTGACGATGATGGTCCTTTCCTGGAGTTCCCTGCCCAGGGAGGCTATGGAGATATGTGCATTTTCCCCGTAGATCAGTTTTTCATAGATCTCATCAGAGATGATATAGAAGTGATGTTTTAAGGCCAGATCAGCAATATCCTCCAGCTCTTCCCCGGTATAAACGTGGCCGGTGGGATTGCCGGGGCTGTTTAGCAGAAATGCCTTGGTGCGGGGGGTCAGCGTCTGTTCCAGCTCACTTTTGCCGACCTTATAGCCGTTTTCCTGCCTTGTTTGCAAAATGATTGGAACCCCGCCATTTAACTTTACCAGTTCCGGATAACTAACCCAATACGGTGCGGGGATAATGACCTCGTCCCCTTCATTCAGGAGAGCGGTAAAAACGTTATCCAGCGCATGCTTGGCCCCATTGCTGACGACGATCTGGTTTGGTTCAAATTCCAGGCCGTTGTCTTCCCTCAATTTTTCACAGATTGCCTTTTTCAGCTCGGGTATGCCGCTGGCCGGCGTGTATCTGGTGAAACCTTCATCGATGGCCTTTTGGGCAGCCTGCCGGATATGAAGCGGAGTATCAAAATCCGGCTCGCCGGCGCCAAAACCGATAACATCTTCCCCGGCGCTCTTCAGTGCTTTAGCCCGGGCGTCGATAGTCAGCGTAGGGGAGGGCGAAATATGCAGTGCTTTTTGCGAAAGTGTCAGCATTAATTCTTGCTCCTTTCCGGTGTTATCCCTGTCAGGATATGTTTCTGCCGCAGAAATCTTTCATGAAGCGGGCCAGGGTCTCACAGCCCTCCAGGGGCATAGCGTTGTAAATGGAAGCCCGTATGCCTCCCACGGATCGGTGACCTTTCAGTCCCATCAGGCCTTCTGCAGCGGCCTCTTCCACGAACATTTTCTCCATTTTTTCATTGGGAAGGCGGAAAGTGATATTCATCGTCGATCGATCTTCCCTGCGGGCATGCCCCCGGTAAAAATTATTGCTTTGATCGATAGCCCCGTAGATTAGCGATGCCTTTTTTTCGTTGAGGATTTCCATGGCCGGGGTCCCGCCCTGATCCTTCAGCCACTCCATGACCAGTTTCAAAATATAGATGGAGAAACAGGAGGGGGTGTTGTAGAGGGAAGCAGAATCGGCATGGGTTTTATAGCTGAAGATTTTGGGAATGTTATCCGGGACCTTTTCCAGCATACCCTTATGTATGAGCACCAGGGTAACTCCTGCCGGGCCGAGGTTTTTTTGTGCTCCTGCATAGATTAGGGAGAATTTTGACAGGTCCATTTCCCGGGAAAGAATATCGCTGGACATATCCGCTATCAGCGGAGCGCCCCCGCAGGAGGGAATATATTTCCACTGTGTGCCGTAGATTGTGTTATTGGTGGTTAGATGCACATAGGCCGGGTCCGGGCTGAAGGAGAGTTCCTCCTGGGAGGGTATGGCGCTGTAGCCGCTGTCTTTTGTGCTGGCAGCCGTGTGGGTGTTGCCCAGGCAGGAGGCCTCCTGGAGAGCTTTTTCGGCAAAGCTTCCCGTAAGGATGTAGTCGGCCGTTTTTCCGGTGGGAAGGAAGGTAAAGGGGACCATCATGAATTGGAGACTGGCGCCTCCCTGCAGGAAAAGAACTCGGTAGTTTTTATCCAGTCCTGCTAGTTCGAGAATAGAAGCCTCGGCAGAGGCGATGATCTCTTCGAACTGGCGGGAGCGGTGGCTGATTTCCATGACAGACATGCCTGTCCCCCGGTAATCGAGAAGTTCCTCACGGGCCTTTTGCAAAACCGATAGGGGGAGGGTGGCCGGGCCGGGGTTGAAGTTATAGACTCTAGATATCACAGGAAAAACCTCCTCAGGGTTAATATCAATTTATTATACATGATAGCGGAATAAATAAAAATAGCAAATTTACACACTTTAAACAGTTTCTAAATTATCTAGTTTTCGGTTGACAACGGGAAAGGACAAGAAAGGATAAAATCGGGCTTGATTATTGATCCCAAATGCATTATACTTAATCGAGAATA